>JAMOUE010000480.1 GCA_027068235.1 Deltaproteobacteria bacterium
ATTTAGCTTTACCGTTGAAAGGAGGTCGTGTGTTCTATTTTCAGCGTAAAAACAACAAACCAGTAGGTCTAAAATGTAAGTTATGTGGCTGCCAGTTGGAAATATGCAGAAGGTGACGCTCAGTGGCCTTGAGGTGTCAAGGCTGTGGCAAGCTATTTTCTATTGGGGAATATGCCGATGAGATGTCGGATGAACTTGCAGATATGCTTTCTTATTATCGTGTAGACAGGATCTGAAATGAAAAGGGGGCTCCACATTTATTCTGGAGCCCCCCTCTTTTTGAATTGATGTAATCCCTAATGGGTAGGCTTGGGCTTAATTAGCAACCTTCAACCTTAGCTGCACTCTTAACCTTGATCTTTACAGAATCTCCTGCTTTTGCCTTGCATTCGTCTTTCAACTTGATGACCATTTCGCCACCTTCATTCTTTACTACTTCTCCTTTGCATTTGGCTGCAAAGCTAACACCAGAAAGGCCAACCGTGAAGAAGAGTGCCAGAACCAGGGATGTAATTTTTTTACGCATGACTTCCTCCTTTTTCGTTTATTGCAATGTTCTAATGACAGAACTACAGTACTGTTTTAGTATACGAACCTTTAATTTGTGTCAAGTGGTTACGTGAAATACCACTCAAATAATGCTTTATGCAGGATTCAAACTTGTATTTGGACGCCATTAATAGCCAAAAAACAACAAAGCAAGGCAAACATCCCTTGAAGCTTTTGCTTGATTTGGTAATCAAGCTAAATTCAGCTATCGTCACTGCCCAAGGACTGGAGGAGGTATTTAGTGCCATTCTCGCTGGTGCAACTGCTGGTCAGGGGCTTGGATTTAACAGGGCCTTTCTCTTTTTAGTTGATCAGGAGCGAGATATCCTCTGTGGGCGTTTTGGTCTTGGCCCTCAGGACCATGAAGAGGCGCAAAGGATATGGGACAGTATCCTTGCTAAGAGGTTGAGCCTTTTTGAGATACTTGAAGGGGTGAAAGATAGACTTTCTGATAATAATAACCCACTTAACTGTTTTGTGCGATCTATTCAGATTCCGCTTTCTCATAAAGAAAACTGTTTGATTAAGGCCTTAAAAGATAACCATGCATGTTTAATTACCGACTCCCCACGTGTAGGAGCTGTTCATTCCCAGGAATTGTGTAAGCTTTTTGGCGCAGGAGAGTTGGCAGTGGCACCACTTAATACGCATGGAAAAGAGTATGGCCTTGTGATAGCTGACAATATTTTTACTAAGACCCCAATTACTGAAGATGCTCTCTATTCCCTGCATTTATTTACAGGTTTAGCCTCGCTTGCCATTTATCAGAAAAATATGTGTCAGACCTTGGAAGATCAGGTTGCAAGGCTAAAGGAGGCCAATCGTGCGGTACAGGCCCAAAAGAACTTGCTTATAGAAGTTGAACGTTATTCGGCCATTGGCAAGATGCTCGATCATCTCTTGCATGAGATAAGAAATCCACTTGCGGCCATTGGTGGAATAGCACGCCTCTTAGAAAAGAAAGAACAGGATGAATCCCGTAAGCGTTACCTTTCTACAGTGGTAAACGAGGTACAAAAGATAGAGGGGACGTTACGAGGAATAGCAGAACTTCAAGACATAAAAGCAATTAGTTGTTGTGAGCTTGAGTTCATTTCCCTTGTAGATACCACAGTAGTAATTGTTCAGGATGATTTGGAAGAGGCTGGAATAGTCCTGCATAAAAATTTCCCGAGAGAACCCATAATCGTTATGGGGGATAGGGAAAAGTTGCAAGAGGCAATTCTTTGTATCTTAAAAAATTCTATAGAGGCAATGCCTGATGGAGGGATAATAGTTTTGGGTATTTCCAAAAAGGGCCAGGATGTTGAAGTTCGCATCTCAGATAGTGGCCTTGGTATTGCCCGTGGCCATTTCAAAAAGGCTGACAATCCATTTTTTACAACGAAGTTTAATGCAATGGGCCTTGGTTTATCAAAGGCCAAAAAGATAGTTCAGCTTCATGGTGGATCTCTCTTTCTTACCTCCAATAGGATAGGCGGAACAACTTGTGTAATAACCTTACCAAGGTCATAGTCTTTGGTTTAGGCGAAAGAGGATAATTCTATGAAAGATATGTTGGTGGATACTCATGCCCATCTTGATATGATAAGTAGTGACTTTGATAAAGTCTCATCTGTTATGGAAAGGGCACGAAGTGAAGGGGTAGGAGCTGTAATTTCTGTTGGTATTGATTTAGAGAGCTCCAATGCAGCCCTGGCTTTTGCAAAGCGATTTGATGATGTTTTTGCATCTGTAGGTATTCATCCAAATGATGCTGATCAGTTTTCCCAAGATGCCTTGGCACACCTTAGTGACTTGGCAACTCATAAAAAAGTATTGGCATGGGGTGAAATAGGGCTCGATTTTTATAGAAAGCATACCTCACGACAAGTACAAATGCAGGCTTTTGAGGCCCAACTTGATACAGCCTCTGCCAAGGGCCTACCAGTTATTATTCATGCACGTGATGCCTTGGATGAATGTATTGAGATCATAGCCTCCTTCTTGAGGTCGAAACATCTGACAGGGGTCTTTCACTGTTTCTCAGGAGATATAGAGTCAGCCAAAAAGGTGTTGGATCTTGGTTTTTATCTTTCCTTCACAGGAGTAATAACATTTCCAAAGGCCGAAAGCGTCAGAAAGGTTGTGGGTTATACTCCGCTTGACAAGATTCTTTTGGAGACAGACTCACCATTTCTCAGTCCGGTGCCTTATCGTGGTAAGGCCAATGAGCCTTCAAGGGTAAGGTATGTTGCTGAAACCGTTGCTGTTGTTAAGGAAATTGACTTATCTGAGGTGGCTTTATGTACGACAAGAAATGCCAAGGACCTTTTCGCGCTTCCACTTCCATAGCCCTTGCCTCAGGCTCACCAAGGCGGCGTCAGTTGCTTACGTCTCTAGGTGTGAGTTTTGTAGTATGTTCTGTGGATGTTCAAGAACTTGACGGCGATTCAGGACTTTCTCCTGATAAGTTAACCCTGGAAAATGCCATGCTAAAGTTGAATGAGGCCCGTAAAGTCTGCAATACTAATGTACTGATATGTGCCGATACATGCGTATATTGTGATAGAAAGATCTTTGGTAAACCTCTTAATTTCGATGATGCATTTAATATGTTGAGCTTTCTTAGTGGAAAGTGGCATGAAGTCTTTACAAGTTTTGTAATATATAAGGAAGAACAGGCCCTTTTAAGGGAAAGGACCATATGTTCAAAGGTGTATCTTGACGTGATAAATCCAAAGGTTCTGCATGCCTACTGTAGCTCTAAGGAGCCTTATGATAAGGCTGGAGGATATGCAATCCAGGGAGTTGGAGCCTTTATGGTCCAAAAGATAGAGGGATCTTATACGAATGTAGTTGGATTGCCAGTAACGGAAGTAGTTAAAGAGCTGTTGGATATAGGAGCCATAGAACCGTGTGCGAGCGTTTAGAAAAGATAAGGGAACAGATAGAGGAGGCAGCCACAAGGTCTGGACGACATGCATCGGATATTACCTTAGTTGCGGTAAGTAAGAAAAAGCCTCCAGAAATGGTACGACAATTATACGACTGTGGACAATGGATTTTTGGGGAAAATTATATCCAAGAAGGAGTTGATAAGATAAAGGAACTTGCGGAATTGGATAAAATCCAATGGCATTTCATAGGACATCTCCAGAGAAACAAGGTTAAGCTTGCCGTTCGTTATTTTGACTGGATTGAAACCGTGGATTCATTAAGATTGGCAAGGGCCATTGATAAAAGGGCAAAAGAGATAGACAGACGGGTAAAGGTGCTTGTTCAAGTAAATATCGGAGAAGAAAAATCCAAATATGGTGTAATGCCTCAAGAGGCGGCAGAGTTGTTAGAAGAAGTGGCTAGCTTGCCAAATCTCGAGGTCAAGGGGCTTATGACTATACATCCTTTTTCTTCAAGCAGGGATGAAGCCAGAGCCTGGTTCAAGGGCATGGCAAAGCTAAAAAGAGATCTTTCAAAGCGCTTTCCTCATATAGATTTATCAGAGCTGTCAATGGGGATGTCACATGATTTTGATATAGCCATAGAAGAAGGAGCTACTATCGTTAGGGTCGGCACTGCTCTTTTTGGACCTAGAATATGAATGAATGAATGGAAGGTATTAAATGGAAGGTATTAAAATGTATAGGGTGTTTATCAAGACTCACTTTTCATCTGCACATTATTTGAGAAATTACCCCGGAAACTGCGAACATCTTCATGGACATAATTGGGATGTTGTGGTCACGGTAAAAGCCAATGAGCTAAATGAGATAGATGTGGCTATAGATTTTCGGGATTTGAAGAAGATAGTGGCGGATATAATGGATGAACTAGACCATAAAAACCTGAATGATCTTCCTCAGTTTAGTGAATTTAATCCTTCATCAGAAAGACTTGCCCAGTACATATATAAGAGACTAGCAGAAAGGCTTCAGGGATTTGAAGGAGTCTATCCAGATTCGGTAGAGGTGAGAGAGACCCCTTCTACAGGAGTGATATATTCAGAGTGATGGTGGCAGTTAGATCAGGCCATCTGGATGTATGCGAGACCTTTACTAGCATACAAGGTGAGGGATCTCATGCAGGGTTGCCTTGTTTTTTTATTCGGCTTGCAGGATGTAATTTGCGGTGTGCCTACTGCGATACCACCTATGCATACAAAGGGGGAATCAGAAAGAGGGTTGAAGAGCTAGTCAGAGAATGGATGGAGAGTAGAGTACGCTATGTGCTTCTTACAGGCGGAGAGCCCCTTATCCAAGAACCAGTTTATACCCTTATGGAGCAGCTTATTTCAAAAGGGGCTATATGTTTGTTAGAGACAAATGGCTCCATTTCCTTGGCGCGGGTGCCAAAAGCAGTAAAAAAGGTTGTTG
>JAMOUE010000481.1 GCA_027068235.1 Deltaproteobacteria bacterium
TGTATGATAAGAACCTTTCTGAAAAACAGGTTTTAAAAAGACACATATCAAGTTTTATACGCTCGGCTTCGGAAGAAAAGTGCAAGAGAGTTGTTGTCTTTCTTGCAGAGGAACATCAGGGTTATGCGTCTGAGTGTTTGGAGGCAGCCATCTTGGGCGGATACAAGTTTGATAAGTATCTGGAGAAAAAACCTGTTCTGCCAAAAGTCGTTTGTTTCCTTAGTAACGCCTTGTCTGATGAGGAAGAGAAGGAAATTCACAAGAAAAAGGCCCTCTTTTCATGGGTAAACTTTGCAAGAGACATATTAAATGAGCCTCCAAATGCGATTCATCCAGAGAGTCTTGCACAAGTATTTGAAGAGAAGGGGAAAAAAGCTGGGCTTGAAATAAGCGTGTGGGATGAAAAGAGGCTTGAAGAGGAAAGGTGTGGCGGCATACTGGCAGTTGGCAGTGGAGCTGCTTCAAGGCCAAGGCTCGTTATTGGAGAATATAATCCCAAAAGCCCAAAAGGTTTTGTTGCTTTGGTAGGGAAAGGTGTCACCATGGATACGGGAGGTTATTGTTTGAAGCCTCCCAAGAGCCAGATTGGAATGAAATATGATATGGGTGGGGCTGCAATGACCTTTGCAGCTGCCTGCGCCATAGCAACCTTGCAACTTCCTCTTAGAGTAGTGGTTATTACTCCTCTTGTGGAAAATGATATCTCTTCCCGTGCCTTTCATACCCAAGACATCATCACCATGAGAAATGGTAAGACCGTTCAGGTTGATAACACAGATGCTGAAGGCAGGTTGATCTTGGCAGATGCTCTTTGTCTGGCCTCTGAGATGAAGCCAGATTGCATAGTAGATGCGGCAACCCTTACCGGGGCCTGTGTAGTTGCCTTGGGTGAGGATATCGCCGGGGTCTTTGGACCAGACAGCCAATTTAACAGAAAGCTCATTGATGCCGGTAAAAGGATGGATGAAAATTTGTGGGAGATGCCACTTTTCATGCCATATATGGAGCAACTGAAGGCTGAGATTGCCGATTTAAAAAATATTGGCAGCCGCTGGGGTGGAGCCATAACAGCAGCGCTTTTTTTAAAACAGTTTGTGGAAGATGGCATAACTTGGAGCCATATAGATATTGCAGGACCATCTGTAAAGGAGGAGCCCCTGGGATTTCTTGGAAAGGGGGCAAAGGGTTTTGGAGTAAAGACGCTCTACGAGTTTGCCAGTGGGTTGATAGTTTAACGTCAAGTTAAATTGGCTCCTAGATTTGTTTTTACTGCTGGGAGTGTAAAAGAGTGACAAAGTGATTGCCGTCATTGCGAGGAGGTGCGAATGCGCCGTCTGGCAATGACGGCTCATGTCATCTAAAAAGGCTTTCAGAGTGATACGTCGAGAGAGATTGCTTCGTTGGTACTTTGTTTCTTCTTGCCAGGGCAGTAGTAAGTCTTATTTTCCTGCGCTTTTAAATAAAGATAATCTTTGGTTTCCAAATTTGTTGAAAATTACGTAAAGCAGCAAAGTTTTTTTTCCGATGAATTCAATGAATAGAGAAATTGCCTTTGGTTAGTTTCTCGTTGTTTATAGGCTATCTTCATTAAAGTTAGGAGCTTTTTAAGAATTTTGCGCATAAGAAAGTTAACCATATACGTCTTTTTGATATTAAAAGGTTATTTTTGATAGAGCGCAATTATTTGATAAAAGGCCTATCTTATTAGAGGTAGTCTATTATATATAGCTATATAGCTCTCGAATGAGCCTGAAAGAAAAGTACCCATGCCTGAAAAATATCTTCAAGATAAGATAATAATAGCAGAAGATGATCCGATCACTCTGCTTCTTTTAAAATCCACTCTAGAAAAGTGGGGGTTTACTCCCACTGAGGTTCAAAATGGTAAGGAAGCCCTTGAACTTTTAAGGGGAGATGATGAACCAAGAATAGTCCTTCTCGACTGGCTTATGCCAGGAATGGATGGCATAGACATAGTTAGAGAGTTACGTCTTCATAATCAGAAGATTCCTCACTATGTCATTATGTTGACATCCAAAAATGAAAAGAAGGATATAATACACGCCCTTGAAGCAGGCGCCGATGATTTTCTCTCTAAACCCTTTGATACAGATGAGTTAAAGGCAAGAATCAAGGTTGGCTTAAGGCTTACTGGCCTTCATATTCAGCTGAAAAAGGCTATGCAAAGTGCCAACCGGCTGGCAGAGTTTATTGCCCATTATGATCAGACAACAGGTCTTCCCAACAGGGTGCTTTTTACTGAGCGGCTTGAGAGCTTGTTGAAAGAAAAAAAGTGTGCAGCTCTGATGCTGGTCAACATAGATAGATTCAAATTGATAAATCAGGCCAAGGGCCTTGATCTGGGAGATATGTTGTTAAACTACTTTGGTGCGCGTCTTAACGACTGCTTTGATGAAGCTGCCGTTGCGGCACGTATTGCAGCAGATGAATTTGGTGTTTTAGTGCCTTTTGATAAGGATAATACCTCAGAATGTAGCACCGATGATGTTGTCAACTTTCTTTATTCAAAGGCCCAGAGGATACATACCCGAATGTCAGAGCGTTTTCCAATAGATGAAGGGGTTAGTATCACCGTTAGTGTAGGAGCCGCACCAGTAAGCTGCGATATGGGGCTTGAGCCAGAGGAGTTTTTGCGAAGGGCTGATACGGCTCTTAGAAAGGCTAAGTCGCTAGGTGGTAACCAGACCGTCATCTATGATAAAAAGATGGAGGAAGAGGTCAGGCAAAGATATGAGATAGAGAAAGAGTTGGCAGAGGGCATTGAAAAAGATCAGCTTCAACTCTTCCTCCAGGCTCAGGTAAAGCAAAATGGAGAATTTCATGGTGCCGAGGCTCTAATAAGGTGGTATCATCCAGTGAAGGGTATGATTAGTCCCGGTCTCTTTATTCCTGTGGCAGAGGAAGGCGGCCTTATTTTACGGATTGGCCGATGGGTATTAGAGCAGGTTTGTAGGGTGCTTAAGGCCTATCCTGATGAGGATTTCTCTATTTCTGTAAACATCAGCCCTAAACAATTTGCAAGGAATGATTTTGTTGAAGAAGTAGTGTCGATTATTGAGGAAATGGATGTTCCCGCAGAACGTATAATCCTAGAAGTTACAGAAGGGCTTTTAGTGGATGATATAGATAAGGTCGCAAGCAAGATGTCAAGCTTGTCACAGTTGGGGTTTCGTTTTTCAATTGATGATTTTGGTACCGGTTATTCTTCGCTTGCTTACATCAAAAGACTCCCTATAACTGAAATAAAAATAGACAGGGCCTTTGTAAGAGGATTGCCAGACGATGAAAATAATGCGGCTATTGTAAAGGCCATTTTCCTTATGGCACAGGCTCTGGGGCTGGAAGTGGTTGCAGAGGGAGTGGAGACCAATGAGCAGGCTGAATTTCTGGAAAGGGTTGGCTCCAATGTTATACATCAAGGTTTTTTGTTTTCAAAACCAGCGCCTGCATTAGAAACTCTTGAAAACTGGTTGAAAAAGTAATGAAAAGGCGTCTTTCTGCGTGTTGTGTGGTACCGATTGCAATATTCTTGCTCTTTATTGGGTCTGTTTTCACCTACCAAAATTATCAACAATTTAAGCGCTTTACCCGTCAAGAGATTGAACAGCAGTTTCGCGAGAAGGAAAAGGCCATTGAAGAGCGGTTAAATGCAAGAAAATTTGCATTGGAGTTACTTTCCTTCAACCCTTATATTGTTGATAGCCTTTCAGAAGAAAATTCCAATGAGACTCAGGCAAAGATTAGAAATTATATAACTAGGATAAGTCACAAAAGCGGTTTCCTTGCCATATTTCTTATGGACGATCAAGGCAACTGTATTCTCTCTACTGATAAGCGTTTTGAAGGGAAAAATTATGGTTTTAGGCCATATTTTAAACAGGCCCTAAAGAATGGTGAAGGGCAGTATGTTGCCTTAGGTGTTACCAGTAAGAAACTTGGGCTTTATCTTTCCAAAAGAGTGACCAGTTATTTTGGCCGTTATGGTGTCTTGGTGGCAAAACTTGACCCCATGAGTTTGTTGAATGCCTTAACAACGGCTCAGACAAAGGGCTTTACTGTTTGGGGTGCTACCGATTGCGGAATCCTTTTTAATCCTTTGCATAATAGCTTTTATCTTTTCGAAGAGGCTAATCCAGAGCAGTTTCAAAGATTAAAGGAAACCAGACAGTTTGATGGAGTAAAATTTAAGAGCTTAGGATTCCCAAGGGGTACATGGGAAGAATTGAAGGCCAAGGGAAAGCTTAGTACAAAAAAAGAAGGGGAGACCTTTGACATAGAGTACTTGTCTATTTTACCAGGGGTTTTCTCAGTTGTTACTGTTATCCCTAGAGATTTTCTGCCACCATCTTTGGAAATGCTAAGAAGCGCCTTTTTGTTAAGCAATAGTGCATTCATGTTGGCGCTTCTTCCAGTAATCATTGGTCTTTTTATCTTTAGGCGACAATATGAAAAGTTACTATCTGAGAGAAAGGAAAAAAGTCGGAGCGAGTACCGTTATCAGGCAGTATTAAAGGGAAACAAAGATGGTTTTGTTGTCATGGACAACAACGATTTTACTATTCAAGAGGCCAATGACAAGTTCTACGAAATACTCAAGTTGAAAGCCGACTCCAAGGCCTTAAATGGAAAGTCTTTTATAGAGCTTTTGCCGCAAGAAGATCAGGACAAGTTTAAGGAGCTAATCGTCAAAGAAGGGACGAAGGGCTTTGAGTTCAATACCCATGTTATTGATTCTACAGGAGAACCCATTCCCGTCGTTGTAGATTTTACCAAATATGAGGCAGGCGATCCTTCTATTTCTTTTTGTTATGCATTTGTGCAGGATATGAGAAAGGGCTTGAGGGATGCCAAGAGAATAAAATTATTGGAGACTGCAGTT
>JAMOUE010000482.1 GCA_027068235.1 Deltaproteobacteria bacterium
CTCCTTGTGTTATAATGAAATCGGCTAAAATAACACACAAAACAAGGAGTTCCGAGCCATGTGTCATTATAACACAATCCTTCATCAAATCACTGCAATTCTTCCGAGACATATTTTCGATTATCATGCCGATATTCACCACAAGGGACAGAAATTTCGAAAATACGATCGCTGGAGTCAATTCATGGCCATGTTGATCGGTCAACTCACTGGCAGAAAAAGCCTACGTGACATCACACATAACCTGAAGGCTCAGCAAAAGCGACTCTACCATCTTGGTATGAAACCAACCTCCAGGGCAACCCTGGCAAGGGTCAATGAACAACAACCAGCCAGTTTGTATCAGGTTGTTTTCCGGGAGTTGCTGGCAAAATGCCAACACCTTGCACCTGGTCACAACTTCTCATTCAATGCAAAGCTCTACCTGCTCGATACAACAACCATACAGCTCTGCCTTGCCGTGTTTCCCTGGGCAGAATTTCGAACTCGTAAAGGAGCCATTAAGCTGCACACCGGCCTGGATGCCGAAGGGTACCTCCCTGCATTCATGGACATGACCAACGGCAAGGTCCACGAAATCAACTGGGCGAGGACGCTAACCCTGCCCAAGGGATCATTTGTCTGCTTTGACAGAGGGTTCACCGATTACAACTGGTATGCAGACCTTATGGAAAACAACATCTTTTTCGTGACCCGTCTTAAAAAAAATGCCGATGTCGAATACTTGCTCAAGCGAGCTGGTCGCAAAGCTAAAGGTATCACGAATGACCAGCAGATCAGACTCAATGGTATCAAAGATCCTCTCCGTGTTGTGGGGTACGTTGATCCGGAAACCGGTAAGCAATACCGGTATGTGACCAACGCTCACCACCTGAAAGCCACTGAAATAGCTGACATATACAAAGAACGCTGGATGATTGAGCAATTCTTCAAGTGGATCAAGCAAAACCTGAGAATCAAAACATTTCTGGGCACTTCGGAAAACGCTGTGCTTACCCAGGTATGGATCGCCTTATGTGTGTATCTCCTTGTAGCTTATCAGCATTTTAAGTCAAAATTAGGTATTTCAATGACCCAAATATTCCGGGTTGTACAGCTCAACCTTTTTGCCCAGTGTAATTTTATCGAACTTTTCAAGCCTCCAGACAGACAATTAGTTGATACTCCACAACTTTCAATCTTTGATCAACTATGAGACA
>JAMOUE010000483.1 GCA_027068235.1 Deltaproteobacteria bacterium
AATCCCATAGAGTTATGCTGGAGAAGCATTGAATGAAAATTATTGCAAATAAAGGCAGAGATAGGGCAATTGATTTTATCCGGGGTGGAATTAAAAAAGATTCATATCTAGACCTGATTACTAGCTATTTCTCCATCTTTGCCTTCCATGCACTTAAAAAAGAGCTCCTTAAATTGAGCAACTGCAGGATATTACTGCAAGGGCGGCCAGATGATATTGGCCTGCTTGGAAATACTAATGATCGGAGTGCAAGGAATCTTCTTCAAAACCACTGGATTGCCAAACAGTTATGGAATTGGGTACAACAAAAAACCAGCATTAAAAAGACTTCTGGCTCCATCCCTCAAGGTGCACTGGTAATAAAAAATGAGGCTCAAAGTCCCATAATAGGCATTACTGGCTCTTTTTCTTTTACAACTAGCGGTCTTGGAATAACCCCTGGAAATCCTTTTGACCTCATTCAGATCACTGAAAACTATGTTGAAAGTCAGCAACTTTCATCTTGGTTCGACTCTGCTTGGAACTCTATTGCCCATGAAGAAACAAGCAAAAAGGAATTTTTAGAGTGTTTGGAAAATATCTTTAAGGAAAGAGCGCCTTACACTATCTTTGCCTACATATTGTATCACCTATTTAAAGATATTGAAGGTACTCTTGATGAAGAGGCGGTTGTTAAAACGGCAACAGGCATTCGTGACACATCTATCTGGAAAAAGCTTTATAAATTCCAGCGAGATGCCGTTGTAGGAGCCATTGACAAGTTAAACAGGTTTGGCGGCTGCATTATTGCAGACAGTGTTGGTCTAGGAAAAACCTTTGAGGCCCTTGCCATTATAAAATACCATGAATTAAGAAATGACCGAGTGCTAGTTCTTTGTCCCAAAAGACTCAGAGATAATTGGATTCTTTATCGCTCAAATGACAAGCGCAATTTTCTTGCAGATGACCGCTTTAGCTATGACGTCCTGAACCACACCGATTTGTCTAGAGATTTCGGCTTTTCAGGAGACATTGATCTTTCTCACCTAAACTGGGGTAATTATGACCTGGTTGTAATAGATGAATCACACAACTTCAGAAATAAAATCACCTACAAGGATCGTCAGAGCCGCTATGACCGTCTCATGAATAAGGTCATCAGAGATGGGGTGAAAACCAGGGTCCTAATGCTTTCTGCAACACCTGTAAATAACAGA
>JAMOUE010000484.1 GCA_027068235.1 Deltaproteobacteria bacterium
CTTCTACATAACCTCCATAGCGGGAGATAAGCTCTCTATTATATCTGCGGGAACGTTCATAGGGTGCAATAGGCGCACAAATGGCAATTCCACGGTTTTTAGTAATTTCACTAGCAACAAAGCCTATTCTAGTTACATTGATATGGCGATGGTCAGCAGAAAAGCCTAGTTCACTAGATAGATGTCTTCTTACAATGTCTCCATCAAGTAGGGTAACAGGCCTGTCTCCCATTTCCATAAACTTTGTGTAAAGAATTTTGGCAAGGGTTGATTTGCCAGAGCCTGACAACCCTGTAAAAAAGATAGTAAAGCCTTGTTCATATCTTGGCGGATAGGCCTTTCTGAGTTCTGCCACCACTTCTTTAGGGGAAAACCAAGGTGGAATTTCTAGGCCTAAATCAAGTCTTCTTTTTAATTCAGTGGCAGATAGTTTTTTGGGGGTTATCTCTGATGGGCATTCATCTTCAGGGATATAGCGGCCTTTTTCTTCCACATAGACCATGCGTTGAAAAGGCACTGCTTTAATACCGCACTCTTTTTCATATTTTTCTACAAATTCAAGGGCGCTATATCGTGGATAGTAAGATGGCCTTTCTGTTGCAGTAAAGGGATCTGCATGGTGCGGTGTAACCATGAAGTGACTGCATCCATAATTTTTATTGATAATTGCCTGCATAAGCGCTTCCCTCGGGCCGGCCATTCTCATGGCAGCAGGGAGCAGATTTAAAAAGGCTGACTCAGCAGGGTATGTTTTCCATATTGCTTTATAGCATCTAATCCTAGCATAATAATCAATGTCCCCAGGGCTTGTGGGGCCTACAATGGGATGAAGCAGGATATTAGCGCCTATTTCATTAGCAGCTTTGAGGGTCATAGCCTTGTGGGCATTGTGAAAAGGCCGTCTAGTTTGAAATGCAAGCACCTTTTTCCATCCCATCTTTAAAAATAGGTTTCTGATTTCTTCAGGGGTTCTGCGGTAAAGGCGATTATCATAATGAATGGGCAGAGTAAGTCCCTTTATAGTGCCGCCAACATAGATTGGATTTGTTTTTTCTAGCAGATAGGCTACTCCGGGATGATCCAGCTCATCGGTCTGAAATATAGTTCTTGCTTCTTTTTTTCTATCAGGCTCCCATATATCAGAGATTGTGAGAATGGCTAATAAAAAGCCTTCTTGATCCCTTAGGCCTAACTT
>JAMOUE010000485.1 GCA_027068235.1 Deltaproteobacteria bacterium
TGTCGCTGCTTCCATCGTCAACAACAAGGATCTGAAAGTTGGGATAGAGTCTACGAATCTTTGAGATGGTTTTGCCTATTGCTGCCTCTTCGTTGAATGCAGGAATAACTACTGTGACCTTGACCTCGTTTTCCCTTTTTTTATGTACCTGGTTTGTTGTCATTTTCAGTCTGCTGGACAAGGCCATACGCCTTGCCTATCCTATAAACAAGGTTCATGAACCCCTTTGGGAGGGGCACATCTCTATCTTCCAAGAGTATTCCCTTGTCTTTTGCCCTGGCCAGAATTTCTGCGCTGAAGTCTGGCATGCCTTCACAGTGGTTACAAAGAAAGTGAATGCGTAGCGCATCAGTCAGGGGTATCAAAAGATCAGGAAATCTCTCAGGTACCTTTGATAGTTCTTCATCAATAAGCTCTTCGTGTTTTTGGGCAAATTCCTTGAAAGGGCTTTGAGGGTTTGGAGTGCCAAATAGCCTGTTTAGGACCGCTGCGGCCAAAAGCCTTGTAAATTCCTCTCCTTTTTCCGGATAGCTTTTTTTGAATGCCTTTTTCGCTTGCATAAAAAAGACCATTCTCACAAGATCTACGCCTTCTCTAAGGCTCTGAATTAATCCCCTTTCATTTTCCATGAATCATACCTCAAAAGTGTGGTTAAATAGGGAGGATTCCCTATAAAACAGAAGGTTATCCCAGCTTTGGTTTTTTGTCTAATCCAATTTGTTCGTTGAACTTTGCCCCAGTTCTTGTTATAAAACCACATTTAACGTCTCGTAGGGGGAATTTTTTAAATGGAAAAGGTTGCAGAAGTAACACAGGACACAACTACAGCCGCACCAAGTGCGGAAGTAGCCGAAGAAAAAAAGGCTGCGCAACAGGTGCAAGAGCAAGGTAGCACCGATCTTCAGGTCACACAGGGGCCCGAAGACGAGGCCATGTCTGATGAAAGCGAAGACATGGGCCAGTTCGAGGAGCTTTTCGAACAAAGTCTCCGTTCCTTCCAGGAAGGAGAAATTATAAATGGGACAGTTGTTAGTGTTGACCAAGACTATGTGATGGTTGATATCGGTTACAAGTCTGAAGGTCTCATTCCCTCCAGGGAATTTCTTGATGCTGAAGGAAACCTGACGGTCAAGCCTGGTGATACGGTAGAGGTTCTGGTAGAGAGGTGGAATCCAGAAGACGGAACCTTGAGGGTGTCCCATGCAAAGGCTGTGAGAAGGAAGGTATGGGACAAGGTGATAGAGGCCTTTGAAGCCAAAGAGCCCATTGAGGTCACCGTGCTTTCAAAGGTAAAAGGAGGCCTTACCGTACTTATTGGAGAAGGATCAGGCGGAATTAAGGCATTTTTGCCATATTCCCAGGTGGATGTAAAACCCCATCCCAATTTGGACAAGATAATAGGTGAAAAGTTCAAGTGCGCCATACTTGATTATAATAGAAAGCGCCAGAATGTTGTCGTTTCTCGCAGGGAGCTGCTTGAGAAAGAGATAGAGGAGAAAAAGAAAGAGACCCTTGCCACCTTGGAAGAAGGGCAAGTAAGGGAAGGAGTTGTAAAGAATATCACCGAATATGGCGCCTTTGTTGACTTGGGTGGCATAGACGGACTCCTTCACGTAACAGACATTTCTTGGGGTAGGGTGGATCATCCTTCTAAAGTGTTAAAGGTTGGAGACACTGTTACCGTAAAGGTTCTGTCTTTTGATAAGGAGAAGGAAAAGGTCGCCCTTGGAATCAAACAGCTTACCGAAGATCCGTGGCTCACAGTTGCTGAGAAATACCCAGAAGGCGAAAAGGTTTCTGGTAAGGTTGTAAACCTCACAGAGTATGGTGCCTTTGTAGAGCTTGAAGAGGGTGTCGAGGGGCTGATTCATGTGTCTGAAATGTCTTGGACAAAAAGAATTCGCCATCCCAAACAGGTAGTGGAAGTTGGTGATCAGGTTGAAGCGGTGGTACTAAAGGTTGATCCAGAGGCCAGAAGGATTTCTCTTGGCCTAAAGCAGGTTCAGCCAAATCCGTGGGATCTTGTCAAAGAGCGCTATCCCGAGGGAACTGTTATTGAGGGAACTGTTAAGAATATTACCGATTTTGGGCTTTTTATTGGTATTGAAGAAGGTATTGACGGACTTGTGCATGTATCTGATCTTTCTTGGAGCAAGAGGATCAAACATCCTTCCGAGCTTTACAAAAAAGGTGATAAGATACAGGCAGTGGTTCTCAACATAGACAAGGAAAAGGAACGTTTTTCCCTTGGTGTTAAGCAGCTTCAGCCAGATCCTTGGGAGTCGGCTCCAGAAAGATTCCCTGTAGGCAGCAAGGTTACAGGAAAGATAACCAATGTTACCGATTTTGGTATATTCGTGGAGCTTGAAGAGGGTATTGAAGGGCTGATTCATGTGTCTGAGATTGCACCAGGCCGGCCCAAAAGCCCAGTTGGAAAATATCAGGTTGGTGATGAAATTACTGCCAAGGTTATAAATGTCTCACCAAAGGATAGGCGTATCGGGCTTTCCATAAAGAAGATGATGGAAGACGAGGAGCGTTCCTTCTATTCAGAATACAGCTCTTCACAGGCTGCACCAACAACCTTGGGATTGCTTTTACAAGAGGAGCTCGTAAAGGATAAGTCCGATTCAGGGGACAAATCCTAGTCAGGCAGGAGTAGTCGATGGGCACCTCTAGAAAGCAGCAATTTTGTTCTGAAACCAAGTGCGTGAGAAAAATGATCAATGCAGATCTCTTATTGAGAACTAGAGGATTATTTTTTGAATGCACTCCAGTTATTGGGTACTAGGGCAATTTTTGAATTTTTAGAGGTGGCCTGATGTCACAAGATGATAAAAAAGGGGGCAGGACACGGCCCTTTCTCATCGTACTGGCAACAATAGGAGGGCTTGCCCTCCTTTCTTTTTTAATGTTTTTCGGGCTTACAGCTTTTCTTTTAATGAAGGCCGGAGTAGCTCCTTCTGCTTTATCTAAAGACTCTGGAAGCGGTGTTGGGGTCCTACGGCTTGAGGGAGTTATTGCAAATCCTGAAAAGTTTTTAAACGATCTTCGCCAGTTTAGAGATGATGACCAGGTAAAGGCCATTGTTATAAGAATAGACAGCCCTGGTGGAGCTGTAGGGGCAAGCCAGGAGATATATCGTGAAATCAAACAGGTAGATGCTAAGAAGCCGGTCATTGCCTCTCTTGTCAATACAGCTGCCTCAGGAGCATTTTACGCAGCGTGCGGGACACGTTGGATAGTTTCCAATCCGGGAACCGTAACGGGAAGTATAGGTGTAATTATGAAACTTCCCAACATTTCCGGACTACTTGAAAAACTTGGTATCAAGACCACAGTTATAAAGAGCGGAAAACTGAAGGATTTGGCCTCTGTTACAAGGGAACTTACCCCTGAGGAAAGGCAGATAATCCAAAGTGTCATGGACGACATACATAGTCAGTTTATTGAAGATGTGGCTACAGGACGACATCTTTCAATAGAGACGGTCTCGAAGATTGCAGATGGCCGGATATTTTCTGGTAAACAGGCGCTTGCCCTCCAACTAGTTGATGAACTTGGTAACTTTTCAACTGCTGTGAAAAAGGCTGGAGAATTAGGCAAGATTGAGGGGACTCCTAGACTGATTTTTCCAGAAAAAGACAAGTTTACTGCCATAAAAGAGATATTAGAAGAATCTGGCACAAAATCTATGCTAAGATTTTTTAAACTTCTTCTTGAAGACACTCCACAAATTCCTTACTAATTAACAACATAATCTTAAAAAATAACTATGCTAAAGGCTGATATTGCAAAAAAACTAAAGGCAATCCATCCCGAGTTTACCAAACAGGATCTCCAGGAGATTGTGGAACTTGTGTTTGAAAACATGGCCCAAGCCTTGGAAGAAGGCAGAAGGGTGGAAATACGCGGCTTTGGAAGTTTCAGCCTTCATAAACAAAAAGATAGAAGGTTTGTAAATCCGAAAACTGGAGTAGAAACCTTTTGTCCTTCAAATTATCGGATAGTATTTCGCCCGGGTAACAAACTCAAAAAAGTGGATTCTTGAGTGAAATCTTATTCCGTCAATAAGGCGTAAAATAGCAAGTTTTTTTGAATACCTGATGTTTTTAGTGTAAATCTTATTGATTTAATATGGAATTTTCTAGATTTTTCAGTAAAAAACTCAGTATATTTTGAGCGATAATTTTGTATCCTTCTGCATTTGGGTGGACTCCATCTGGCAAGAAGAAACGGTCGTCACTATCTAGGCCCTTAAAAATATCAGGATACAGGGGAACAGATAATTTATTGGATAATTCCTGATACATCTGTTCCCATTTTTGGCTACCCTGATCACGAAATGTGAAACCTGCGAGAAATACTACCTTTTTTGCATCAAGAAAGGTTTGGCATATAAATTCAAGATTTTTTTGGGTGCTTTGGAGTGGAATACCCATAAAAAAATCGTTGATCCCAAGTTCTACGAAAACAGCGTCGTATTGAAGTTCGAGTATGGAATCCAGTCTCCTTATGGCGTCAATGGTTGTATTGCCTGAGATTCCAAGATTTAATGTCTTTATATTTGAATTTCGCTCTAAAATAGAAGGCCAAGAGCTGTGTGGAGGCACCATGTACCCTTCTGTAATACTGTTACCAAAACATGCCAGTATCATGATGAACCCGCCTTTTTTTGTACTAACTCAAGAGAGGATCATTCTCATCTAGAATACAAATTTGGCTTAAAAAATAATAAGCACAGGAGCAACTTAACTGATGAAATGTGTTACTAAGGGCTGAAGCGAAATCTTTGTAAATGGAGGATTTCGTCGTCTCCGCTTTCCCTTATATATATTGTTCCGTCTGGATTTATATCCAAGTACACTGTA
>JAMOUE010000486.1 GCA_027068235.1 Deltaproteobacteria bacterium
CCTTGGCTCTCTAAGGGAAGTTTGCATACATATATGCCGGGAAAAGCGGGAGTGCCCATGACAAAAAGGTCTGAGCCAGTGACAGGAATGCTGTCTACAATAATTTTATTCTGTTTTGGAATATCTACAGAAATTTCATCTTGTCGATCTATATCCTGTTTGTCGATCTCTTGATTATCCACTTCTTCTTGTCTCTCTACTTCCTGACTATTCACCTCCTGCTTGTCTACTTCAAAGATATATTCTTTCTTATTGTCTGCATAATCAGATGCAACTACAGTGATCTTATTCAATCCTTGATTTACAGGTACAGTTACAAACCATGTCTTTTTATTGACATCTATTTCTGCCTTTATTCCGTTTACTATAATGCTTTCAAGATTTTCATCCTTAAAAGATCCAGTTAGTTCCACAGAGCCGGCCGATACATCCAATTCCCTTTCAAAGGGATTAAATTCCACTACCGGCTCTTTACGGTCACAGATCGCCGTTACCCTCTCCTCTGAGTATGGTGATTCATTACCATTTGGCCCTACGGCCTTTACCCTAAAGGTGTAACTATAGCCGTGCCTTGTATTAATGGTTAACTTAGTATCTCTTGCCTCACGATATTCTACCCATGAGACATAGTTGCTGGGCCCATCCAATAATTTAGTGATGGTGACTTCCACAACATAGTGATCAACTGTACCTTGACTGGGAGGATCCCAGGCCAATGTCGCCTGCTTGGTATTCAGGAATGTAACAGATGAATCATAGGCCTTTAATTCGATGAGGGGTTTTATAAGAATTATGCATAGTGCGCAAATGCACAATATGCGTACCAAATGCCACCATGGCATATTTTTAATAAAAACCTTGATTTTGTCCATCCAGATTATGCCTCAAACCCATTTTATTTCACCTTCTTACCCAATAAGGGTATCGGCATTAACCAGATGGCAACTGTAATTTTAGACCATTGTTTTATAAGACACAGAGAGATCAAATCCCATAGGCATCATCATGAGGTCCAAGCAAAACGAACTTGATGGTATTGTCCGGTGTGTCCTGGCAATCTGAGCAGGCTACAACAGCATTATCTCCTTTTTTCCTGCACACTTCGCAGTAAAGGTAAATAATGATGAAATTGCGCTTCACTGGACATGAATAAAATCCCCGCCAGTTACCCTTTAACGGTTCGCCAATA
>JAMOUE010000487.1 GCA_027068235.1 Deltaproteobacteria bacterium
GGGGGAGTGGAATTGAAAAGTAGGAGTTAGGTGTCAGGTTTCACCACGTTGTTCAAGCAAAGCAAAAGCCTGATGCCTGAACAAATCAGGGTGTATTTTGAATAATGTTGGTTCGAGATTATACCATTTTTTCAAAGCTTCATAAGGTGTCCTGACACCCAACTCCTTTTTTAGACTGCCATGCCTCCTGTTAAACAAGTAATAGAGTAAAAAACGATTGAGATCTGTTGCCATCTCTTTGAATGAATGATAGGTATTGACTTTTACTGTAGCTTCTTTGATCGTACCATTGACTCGTTCCACCATACCATTTGTTTGAGGGCTGAAAGGTTCGATCAGTCTATGTTCTATACTATACTTTTTACACAGTTTATCAAACCTGTGATTGCCTGTAGGTTTTGTTCTCCCCTGAGAGAAACGGTTGGTGAACTCATTACCGTTATCGGTAAGGATATGCGTGATCTTGAAAGGAAAGAAGTTTATGCAAGCCTTGAGAAATTCATTGGTACTGTCTGCACTTCTATTGGTATAGATCTTGTAGTACATTACTCTGGTAGCCCTGTCTATGGCTACAAAGAGGTAGAACCGTTGGTATCCTTCTATTCTTGGAAGATACGTGACATCCATATGTAAGAATCCAGGTTGATAGGCTTTGAATTTCTTGGCTGCCTCTTTCCTTTCCTGGGGAATGGTATTGATTCCAAAGGATCTGAGTGTTCTCCATACGGTAGATCTTGTGGCTTTGGGAATGACACTCTGTATAGTATCTACCAGATCATCCAATGGCATCCAGGTTAACATTCTGACCATACGGATCAACTCTTTGTGTAGTTCATCTAAAGCGTAATGTATGGTATGAGGTCTTGAACTCAGATCGGAAACAAAATCTCTTTGTCTCCACTTATGGATAGTCTGTATGCTGACTCCATACTGGTGTGCTAATGCTTGATTACTTAAATGGGATTGTTGTATACTTAGGCGCATATGCGAATTGGTCTTCGCATTGCTGTGATAGCTCTGTCTCATCTCTTTTTCCTTTGATCCTGAGATGTTTCAGACTATCACTTTTACCCTTCACTTCTTTTCAACAACGTGGTGAAACTAGATACCTAACTCCTAACTCCATAGATCACCCGTGCCAGATAGAGCCCCTGGGGCGGAGCCAGCCGGGTGGTATGGCGAC
>JAMOUE010000488.1 GCA_027068235.1 Deltaproteobacteria bacterium
GGATTTGCGTTAATTTTTTCTTATCCTTTTCAGTTTAGAAAGATAATTCAGCAAGTCTACTTTATAGGGGTTAAATCCTTTCTCATAATCAGCCTAATAGGTCTTTTTACAGGCATGGTTCTTGGGTTACAGGGCTATTACACCCTTGTAAAATTTGGAGCAGAAGGAATGCTTGGAGCTGCAGTTGCCCTTTCTTTGATAAGAGAACTTGGCCCTGTTCTTACAGCCCTTATGATAATTGGACGTGCCGGTTCTTCCATAGCTGCTGAGATAGGTATCATGAGAATATCTGAACAGATAGATGCCCTTGATACCATGGATATAAATCCCATGAGATTTCTTGTTAGTCCAAGAATTGCAGCCTCCATAATCTCATTTCCACTTCTTACGGCCCTTTTTGATGTTATTGGCATAATAGGTGGATTCCTTACAGGTGTACTTCTTCTGGGAGTAAACTCTGGTATCTTTTTTAATAGAATCTTCGACAGTGTAGTGGCAAAAGATATTACAGGAGGTTTCCTAAAAAGCCTATTTTTCGCTCTTGTTGTATCCACAATTTGTTGCTATCAAGGTTATTTCACTCATATGCGTCCAGGTGGATTTGGAGCAAAGGGTGTGAGTCTTGCAACGACATCGGCTGTTGTAATCTCTTGTGTATTAGTACTGGTGTTAGACTACGTCTTGACATCTTTTTTGCTGTGAGACCTTAAAAAATGGCCCAACCTTTTATTGAATTTAAAGACGTATCAAAGAGTTTTGGCAAGCTTCAGGTGCTAGATAAGGTCAATTTAAAGATCTATTCTGGTGAAATCACATCTATTATTGGAAAAAGTGGTGTAGGAAAAAGTGTTTTATTGAAACATATCATAGGGCTTATAAAGCCAGACTCTGGCCAGATTCTCATAAATGGGAAACCCTTAAGCGAATTTTCCAAGGCTGAGTGGAAAGCCTTCAAGAGATCCCTAAGTTATATGTTTCAAAGTAACGCCTTATTCGACTCCATGACGGTGTTTGAAAATATAGCCTTGCCTCTTGTGGAACGCACCAAGCTTTCACCCCTTGAGATAAAGAAAAAGGTAGATCATAGAATAAAACAATTTGAGCTTGAGGAGGTAAGGGATCGTTATCCATCACAGATCTCTGGTGGAATGCAAAAAAGGGTCGCTCTAGCCAGGGCACTGGTAACAGAGCCCACCATGATACTTTTTGACGAACCTACTACAGGCCTTGATCCCCTGAGAAAAAATGCAGTTTTAAACATGATAGCCCACTATCAACATGAAATAGGATTTACTGGGGTTATGGTTAGTCATGATATTCCAGATGTCTTTTTTATTAGTAACCGTGTTGCAATTATAGAAAATAAAAAGATTCCATTTCAGGGTACACCGTTGGAACTGGAGCAGTCAGATAATGAAATTGTCTGGCAGTTCATACACGGACAAGATGTTCTTCAGGATCAACTTACTGGGCTAAATTCCAAGCCTGAGGTAGAGAAGCTTATAAATGAGTTGAGATCAAAGGTCGCCACAGATGGTTCAAGATTCTCAGTAGCCCTTTTTACCATTGATGATCTAGATGAAATAAAAAAGGGTGTAGGCTACATAGCCTCACAAAGGATCTTTCAGTGTCTGGCTATGACACTAAAAAGTTATCTGTCCAATAAAGAATACGCAGCAAGATTTGGCTCAAAGGAAATTCTTGCCGTTTTTCCTGATTCAGACGCATCGCGGGCTGAAGATATTATACAAAGGTTATCTTTGGAGTGCTCTAAACAAGAGCTGATGGATCCAGCGAAATACAAAAAGGTTTGTATTGATTTTTCTTTAAAGGTAGGTGTAGTCGAGGTCAATCAACCATTGACTCTGGCTGACATCATAGAGTTGGCAAGGAAAAATCAAAAAATTATTGCAAAAATGGAATGTAAGGGAGTTTCAAATAAAAAATGAAAAAATATTCCCAAGAAACTGCTGTAGGAATCTTTGTTCTTATTGGCCTACTTTGTGTTGGATATCTTACAATAAAGTTAGGTAAAATGGAGCTACTTGGTGGAGACTACTACCATATCAAGGCATCCTTTGACAATGTAGCTGGTTTAAAGCCAGATAGTAGCGTGCAAATGGCAGGTGTTGAGATTGGAAGGGTGCAGTCAATCACCCTTGACGTCAACGATTATGTGGCAGTTGTCACCATGAAAATCAAAAAAGATGTTCCAATCCAAGAAGATGCAATTGCATCTGTAAAGACCAGCGGATTAATCGGTGACAAATATATCAGCATTCAGCCAGGTGGGTCTGATGAACTGCTGCAAGAAGGTGGTGTTATCACAGATACCGAGTCGGCAGTAGACATAGAAAGTTTGATAAGCAAGTATGTATTTGGAAGTGTTAAAAAATAGATTTTCATTGATATGATCGTATCTAGAGATTGGATAAATTTTTTAGCTGTGGTTATGGGCACCTTTTAAGATAAAAGATATAAGGTGCCTTAAATCAAGATTTATAATGGAGGCATTTATTCATGATCAAATATAAAAGGAACAAATTGGTTAGCATCTTTGTAATGTTTTGTCTGGCTTTATGCTTGTCTGTATTAATGGCTGGGACAGCTATAGGCACAGTTGACCATACCCCAAGAAAACAGATAGAAAACCTAGTTAATCAGGTCCTTGATATATTAAAAGATCCAGAGCTTAGAAAGCCCGAGAAGGCAGAACTTAGGCGTGAGAAGTTACGTAATCTGGTTGGCCAGATCTTTGACCTAGATTTTATTGCTCACAGGGTTTTGGGACGTTACAACAGGCGTTTTACCCCAAAACAATTCCAAGAGTTTAAAGAGCTGTTTTCTAAGATGTTAGAAAGTATCTATCTTACGAGGATAGAAAATTATTCTGGAGAAAAGGTAGTTTTTGAGGACGAAAGGATGCTTTCCCCTACAAAAGCAGCTGTCTTAACAAAGATTATCAAGGATGGAAAAGAAATTCCTGTAGAATATAGGTTGGTGAAGAGGAAAAAAGATGGAAAATGGATAGGATATGATGTAGTTATAGAGGGGGTTAGTTTGGTCAAGAACTATAGAAGTCAATTTTATCAGGTATTGAAGAAAAAAGGTGTTGATGAACTCCTTGCCATGTTGAGAGAAAAGGTGAAGAATCTTTCAAAACAGGCTCAATCTGCGAAAAATTGACAACTTTGTTCAATAATTAGGTGCATTATATAGTAACTGCAGATTATATTTCGAGGATTACTTTTTTAATGCAATATAGTTGCTGGACAATAGCCCAATTTTTTAAGATGTAGCCAAAAGTTAGAAATCAGGGGAGAGAAAGGGGAGGGCAAGTGATAGTCAGACCAGATAAGCTTTCAGACGAAGAAAGACAACGGACTATTGAAAGGTTATGGGCCAAAGATCCAAGCCTTTGGAGTGAACGTGAGGAAGATTACGAATTTATTTCCAACAGGCTAGGTTGGCTTGACGTAATAGATAGAATTAAAGACGAATTAGATGATATAAAAGATTTTGGAGAATCAGTAAAAAATAGTGGTTTCCGCAGGGTATGCCTGCTCGGTATGGGAGGATCGAGCCTTTTCCCTTTAGTCATTTCAAAAATATTTGGGCCTTCAGACGGTTATCCAGAACTTCTTGTCTTAGATACCACAGATCCTGAAGAAATAGAAAAGGTAGAATCACTTGGACTAGATGATACCTTGTTCATAGTTTCCAGTAAGTCTGGAACCACCACAGAAGTAAAGGCATTATTCAACTACTTCTGGAATAAAGTGTCTGCGAAGACACAAGAGCCTGGAAAATATTTTGTGGCTATAACTGATCCAGGTACCCCTCTTGAAGAGCTTGCCAAGGAAAAGGGCTTTTTAAGGTGTTTTTTGAATTATCCAGACATAGGTGGGAGATATGCGGCCCTTTCTTATGTTGGTCTTGTTCCAGCGGCTATATTGGGCATGGACTTGGAGCTATTACTTGAAAGAGCCGACAAAATGAGGCAGAAATGCGGGCCTAATGTACCTTATCAGGAAAATCCGGGATATATTCTTGGCGCCTTCATGGGTCTGTATAGTATACAAAGCCGCGATAAGCTAACCTTACTTGCAGATCCCTCCATTAAGACCTTTGGATTGTGGTTGGAGCAGCTTATTGCAGAAAGCAGTGGAAAAGATACCCTTGGTCTTGTGCCTATTGTAGGCGAGTCTACAGGTATCCCTGGCTTTTATGGCAGTGAACGCATTTTTGTTTATATGCGTATGAAGGACACTCCAAAGGAGCGTTCTCTCGATGTATTTGTGCAAGAACTGAAAGAGGCTGAATTCCCCGTTTATGTATTGAAACTAGAGGATCTTTATGACATAGGAGCCCAGGTTTTCTTATGGGAATTTGCCACAGCTCTCGCCTGCCATTTTATAGGTGTAAATGCATTCAATGAACCAGACGTTAAGGTTGCCAAGGAGATGACACGTATTACCCTGGATCGTTACATCAAAGAGGGTAAAATGCCTGTGAAGTTTTGGGTTGATCCTCAAAGTCAGATAAATTTCAGGCCATCTCATACATTGGCAGCCTCCATGAAAGGGCTTGCCAGGACCTTGCGAGATATTTTCAACGTACTTCCAACATGGGGATATCTGGGGTTTCTACCCTATCTTCCTTATGATCCTGTAGTTGATGAAGTTATTGGAGAAATGAGACATATAGTCCGCCAAGAACGTGGTTGTGCTACTGTTATGGGCTATGGTCCCAGATACCTTCACTCTACTGGTCAACTTCATAAAGGCGGACCAATATCTGGTGCTTTCATAATATTTACTAGAAAACGT
>JAMOUE010000489.1 GCA_027068235.1 Deltaproteobacteria bacterium
CTGTATGTCTTTATGACATGACTTAGATGAGAAAGGTCTTTTTGCAGGAGGGTACTGAGTTTGAAAAGCCCCTCAGCACCCTTTAAACGATTTTTGTACTGCCAGCGCCAGTCGTTCCAAAGGCCTGTGTCAACATCTGGCCAGAGGATATGTCGCAGGTTCACTTAGTTGGACACGCTGCCTTCAAATGGATTTTTTAGCAAGATGGTCTGATCCCTGTCTGGTCCAACAGAGACGATTACTACAGGGGTTCCAGACATATCTTCTATGGTCTTTATATATTCTCGCGCCTTTGCTGGAAGATCCTCAAAGCTCCTGACGTTGGTAACATCCTCGTCCCAACCGGGAACCTCATTATAAATTGGCGTTACACGTTCTACCTTTCTTATGTTAGATGGCATATAATTAAAGATTTCACCATCTACATCATATTTGGCGCATATCTTTAGCGGATCTATACCGCTCATGACGTCAAGTTTGGTTATGGCAAGTCCGTTTAAACCGTTCAAACGAACTGCATCGTTAAGCACAACGCCATCCAGCCAACCGCAGCGTCTCTTCCTGCCGGTTGTAGCGCCAAATTCTGCCCCTTTTCTCTGTATAAGGTCACCAATGTCATCGAAAAGCTCGGTTGGAAATGGACCACCGCCGACCCTGGTGGTGTATGCCTTGCAAATGCCAACTACGTAATCAATGTTGCTTGGCCCAATACCTGCGCCGCAACAGGCACCACCAGCCACAGTATTAGAAGAGGTGACAAAGGGATAGGTGCCGTGATCTATGTCAAGTTGGGTCCCTTGGGCACCTTCAAAAAGTATATTTCCTCCATTCTCTCTTGTTTGGGCAATCAACATGGAGACATTGTCAATATATGGCTCAAGTCTTTCAGCAAAGGCCATGTACTCTTTATAAATTGGCTCAGCATCAAGACCATTTGCATTTAAAAGCTTTGTGAGAAGGAAGTTCTTCTCCGCAATATTGGCCTCTAATTTTTCTTTGAAGAGTTCTGGGTCTAGCAGGTCGCCAACTTTTATGCCATTACGTACTATCTTGTCCTCGTAACATGGGCCAATTCCGCGGCCAGTAGTCCCAATCTTCTTGCCTTCGCTCTTTGCTGCCTCCCTGGCATGATCCAGGGCCTTGTGGTAAGGCATGATGAGATGGGTGTTAAAACTT
>JAMOUE010000490.1 GCA_027068235.1 Deltaproteobacteria bacterium
GTTGAGCTCACAGTTTAACAGTCCTGAATTCAAGTGATAAGTGCACAGCTAATAATATTTTTAACATTTACACCGGTTAGGGCATAAAATACTTCATAAGGTGTTTTGTATTTGAGGCATTTTCTTGGCCGATTGTTGAGGTTGTCAACGGCTGCCATGACCTGTCCATAGGAGACATCATTGAGTTTCATTTTTTTGGGAAAGAACTGTCGCAATAAGCCATTGGCATTTTCATTCTGTCCTCTTTCCCAGGAATGGTAGGGTTTGGCAAAGAAGGTATCGCACCCAATGGTATTGGCTATTTTCTCATGCTGGGTAAACTCTTTACCGTTGTCAAAGGTAATTGTTTTTACGAACTCTTTTATCGGTTCGAGGAGAGAGTTGATAGCTTCGCACACAAAGGATGCTGTCTTGCGTGGCAGCGGAGCGGCGAGCCTGAGCTTGGTTTTTCGTTCATCCAGAGTGACAATGGCTCCCTGATGCTGATTGCCGATAATGGTATCAGCCTCCCAGTCCCCTACGCGTGCTCTGTTATTGGCTTTGGCGGGTCGTTGATCAATGTCTTTTCGGTTAGGAATGCCAGTTCGGTTGTGTGCGGAACCATATCGCTTCCGGTAGGTTTTGTTTTGGTGGCGCAGGTAGGTATACAACTTACCTCCCTGGCGTTTGTCTGTGAGAATATACTGGTAAATGGTTTCATGGTGCAGTGAAACTATTTCCATCTCTTTAAGGCGTCCAGCGATCTGTTCAGGGCTCCAGTAAGCATGGAGACAGGCATTAATGATGTACCTGATTTCCAGTGTAAGCTTGAGAGATTTTGGCTTGTTTTGGTGTCGTTGTCTGGCCAGACGGTCAGCCTGCTGGTGACGATATCCACGCAGTCCGGTGTTACGTCTGACTTCACGGGAGATGGTACTGGCGGATCTCCCAAGATCATAAGCAATTTTGGAGCAGGATTTTCCCAATTTTCTCTCAATCTGGATATAATGTCTCTCAGCAAGACTCAAGTGCTTGTAGCCCATGGCTATCCTCCGCAAAAAGTGTGGTGACTGATTGCGAAGTATACACTTGAGTCTTGCTTTATACAGCTTTCTCGTGCATGCCTTCACATCTGCCACACCGTGAAGGCTGTGCACTTATTATACGAATTCAGGGTGGCAGTAAAATAAAGCCTG
>JAMOUE010000491.1 GCA_027068235.1 Deltaproteobacteria bacterium
CTGCTCCGGTTGAAAATGTTCGTATAACTACAAATTCACTCCCACCCGGAGAAGCTCTTTTGTCCTGGAAAACCCCTCCGGACAAAGGAGGAGGTAAGACCTTGGGATTTGATGTTTTCTGGCGTCATAAAGGTGGGCACTGGAAACTATTGCCACGCTATTTGATTCCTTTGGCTGGCAAACCGGGCGAAGAAGTGAAGTTGTATCTTCACGATTTAGGGCTAAGACCTGGAGAAATCATAGATTTGAAAATAGTTCCGGTGGATAATGCGGGTAACAGAGGCCCAGAAAAAGAAGTCGAAGTTGCGCTCTCGGATACGCCTTCTGAATTTCCTTTAGACTTCGAAGAGCCTCCGCTGCCGACTGACAAAGAGAGCTCCACTCTTGTTAAAGATGATGAGATGGAGATCTTTATTATAGACCCTTTCGATAAGGTAGACCCTATTACCGGAACGATTATTCCGAAACACCCTTCCGGCTATCTTTTAAGCAATCATATTTTTTCCGCTGAAAAAGGCCTAATCCAATTATATGGCGCTAAGAATGAATTCGTACATTTTCAGATTGTTATTAAGGGTAGGCTTGAAAAAGCCAAAATAGATGTGGATTTTCCAGGACCAATCAAAACCAAATTGTATGAATTTGCTTACGTCCAAAAAGGGAAAAAATATTGGCCCGATCCCTTGATACCTATCGAAGAAGGTTTTTTTTCTATTCCCGCTAAAAGCGGAAAAGTTTTTATACCTGAGCAGAAATATCACGCTCTCATTGCCGAAATTTATGTCCCTCACGAAGCTTCAAGTGGTTGGAAAAGAGGAGAATTGTCTTTGTCTTGGAGAAATAAAATCTTTAAAATTCCCATCCTTCTTCGGATATGGAATTTTACCTTGCCTGACAAATTGTCATTTATTCCCGAAATGAACGCTTATGGAAGGGTAGATCCGCGGAAAGGCTATGCTTATTATAGATTGGCGCATTATCATAGGACCTGTTTGAATCGCCTCCCATATAACTGGGCCGGAACCCCTGCTTTTGCTCCTCGGTGGAATGGAAAAGGTTTTGATTGGTCTTCCTGGGATAGATACGTCTCTCCTCTTTTAGATGGTTCCGCATTTGCCGATTTGCCTCGCAAAAATCAGCCAGTAGATGTCTTTTATCTTCCGTT
>JAMOUE010000492.1 GCA_027068235.1 Deltaproteobacteria bacterium
TGGACAGGGCTTTACTGTGATTACTGGCGAGACAGGTGCGGGTAAGTCTCTACTTATTAAGGCTATTGAGATGTTAATGGGTGCAAAGGCAGATTCTGGCTTTGTGCGTAAAGGTGCTAAACAAGCGGAGATTCAAGCCCTTTTTGCTGTATCAGGTTCTGTGAAAAAACTTATGGAGGATGTGGGGCTTGAAGCTGATGATGAGCTTATTGTCAGGCGTATTATCCCAAAGGAAGGCAGGGGTAGGATATATGTTAATGGTAGTTTGGTAAGCTTAAAAAATTTAAAGCATGTTATGCAAGGCTTGTTATCCTTTTCTGGACAGCATGAATATCAGGTTCTTTTAAGTCGGGATAAACACAGGGAATTGTTAGATTTGTTTGCTGATCTTGAGCAAGATTTAATTTTTTTTCAGGATCACTTTCATAAAACAAAGCGTATGGCTAAGGAACTGGCTGAGCAGCATAAGGCCTTGTTAAGCAGGGAAGAGGAGATACATTCTTTGCGTAAGGAGTTAGAGGCCATTGATAAAGTTGAGCCTGTCCTTGGAGAAGATGTTGAGCTTGAGCAGAAGTTAGAGATCTTAAAGGCTTCTGATAGGCTCCGTATGTTAGGAGGGGAAACTTATAGAAAGCTTTATGGAGAAAGAGGAGCTATCTTAGAGTCGTTGGCTGATTGTCAGCAGCTTCTTAATAAGATGATTGGATTGGATCAGGGCCTTGAGGCTTTGGGCAAGGAATTGGAATCATCAATATATCAGATTGAAGAAGTGGCGTTTGCAATAAGGGATTATGTGAGCGGTTTGGATGCAGATCCTGCGCTGTTGGGCCGAACTGAAGAGAGGCTTTATGAATTGCGCCAGTTAAAGCGTAAATTTGGCCCTGAACTAAAAGATGTGTTGGCATATCGTGATAGTGCTGCGGAAAGGCTTGAGGCTTTAGAGGGGCTAGAAGGTGATTTGGCTGTTTTGGAAAAGAGATTGGAGGATAGCAAGGAAACTGTGCTAAAGTTGGCGCAAGACCTTTATGAAAAGCGGTTGAAGGCGAGCAAGAACCTTGAAAGGGCGGTTGAGGTAGAATTAAAAGATTTACAATTTCATAAGGCAAAATTTAAGGTAGATTTTCAGATTCCAGAGCAGCCTTGTTTTGAAGACCTTACTCCCTA
>JAMOUE010000493.1 GCA_027068235.1 Deltaproteobacteria bacterium
GAACCTTCCTCTCTTAGCAAGTTCTGGTGCAAATACAGAGACCATGAATTCATAAACCTGGATCTGCAGTTCACTTAAGAACTCACAACGTTTTTTATCCTTTTTGGTACAGCGGTTAAAGGCCTCCAGATAGCTTTTAAAGATGGGCTGAAATTTCTTATCCTTGTTGGCATCTTTCCTGGGTTCGTTCCACGCACGTGCCAACCGCGCTGTAAGGGCCTGTAGATATCTGGCAGCATGCTGCCTAAATTCATCATCAGTATCATCAAAAAAGATGGCCTCTAGAATGTTTTCTCTTACATTCTCAACAGAAGAAAGTGTGTCCAATATCGATTTTCGTTTTTTACTGTGTTGTCGGAACCGTTCCTCTTCACCTCTAAGGCGCACATACTCGTGAATTACAGGCCTAAACTGCTGAAGCATTGCATTAGACTCTCTTATCCATTGGCCTTTTAGACCAGTGGCAGTCTTTCTTAGCTGTTGACTAGATGGAATATCATGCCATTTTGGATAGTGGCTCTTTTTCAAAAGGGCCAATATCTTTTCTTTTAGCCAGTTGGTCTCATGGCTTATCTGTGTTGATAGAAATGGATTGGCTTTCAAAAGTGGAGTAAAGGCGTCTGATACAAGGTGATGGATGTTATTTTTTATCTGTTTGATCTCCTTTTTTAAAAGCACGTCCATAAAAAGATCAAGTCCCCTTGCTGATTGCTCCAAGGCAAGCCTCTTAGACAGAAAGAGCCTGGTATGCACTGTATTATTGGATGTTTCAGACAAGCCAGGAAAGGCCAGTATTTCAATACCAGCCCACGAGCCAACTTTAACCGTCCTTGGTATGTTATCCAGATCTGTCAAGGTTGTCTCTTTTTCAAGTTTTTTACGCAAGGCCTTGAAATTTTTCCAGCCATCTATGGCCTTTTGAGCCATAGTGCCAAACTCATTTTTCAGGCCTTCAATCTTTCTTGATGAGGCTATCACCCTGCCACCAGCATCAAGTATGTCAAAGGTCACTCTCAAATGAGGTGGTAACAAGTCGTCTGGCAGCAAGTCTGATTCATATATCTCCACTTCCAGCACATTTCTAATGGCATTACACAGTGCGCTTTTAAAACTGCCTTCTGGTAGTTCCATTCTGGCTGCTAAGGTTGATGCCGTCTCT
>JAMOUE010000494.1 GCA_027068235.1 Deltaproteobacteria bacterium
CTAAAATCTAGGCCACAACGCTCAAAGATATTGCTATAGGCTTGATACATCTTATGATAGGTTACATCCAATGCCTCTTCATCTACATCAAAGCTGTAGGCATCCTTCATAACAAACTCTCGACCCCGCATAAGACCGAATCGGGGGCGAATCTCATCTCTAAACTTGGTCTGAATCTGATAAAAATTTAAAGGCATATCACGATATGATCTAACTTCACGCCTCACTAAATCGGTAATCACCTCTTCATGGGTAGGGCCTAAACAACACTCTCTTTCATGCCTATCTTTGAGACGCAGAAGCTCTTTGCCATATTTTTCCCATCTGCCTGATTCTTTCCACAATTCCGATGGCTGGACCATTGGCAGAAGCAGCTCTAATGCCCCTGCCCTATTCATTTCTTCCCTTATAATTTGCTCTACATTTCTTAGAGCCATAAGACCATAAGGCAAATAGGAATAAATACCTGAAGCCAGCTTGCGTATCATGCCTGCTCTTAGCATTAACTTATGGGATATAACCTCGGCTTCTGCTGGAACCTCTTTAAGTGTTGGCAAAAAGAACTTTGAATAACGCATTGCTATTTCTTACCTTCCCTTTCCTCTGCATTTACATAAGATTCTACTTCTTTCCAAAAAACATCTAACAAAGAATCTTCTTTAACCTTTTTAAGAATCTTCCCTTTACGAAACAAAATTCCCACTCCTTTACCCCCTGCAAGCCCTATATCAGCCTCTCTTGCCTCTCCCGGGCCATTTACCACACACCCCATAACTGCCAACTTCAATGGTTTATCTAGGTTGCGACATCTGCGTTCAACTTCCTCAGCTATAGAAAAAAGATCAATCTCACAACGTCCGCATGTAGGGCATGAGATAATTTCTGGGCCTCTGCTACGCAACCCAACAGCGCGCAAAATCTCATACGCCACCTGAATCTCTTCTACTGGATCCCGTGTCAAAGATACTCTAAAAGTATCTCCTATGCCCTCCATAAGCAGAGCGCCAATAGCTACACTGCTTTTTACTGTGCCTGCTATAAGACCTCCTGCTTCAGTAACCCCCAGATGCAAAGGGAATTCACACTCTTTTGATAACATACGATAGGCAGCAATAGTATCTAGCACATCAGAAGACTTAATAGATATCTTCAGCTCCT
>JAMOUE010000495.1 GCA_027068235.1 Deltaproteobacteria bacterium
ATTTTTTGCCTCTTTTTTTAGTTTTAGCCCCGCTTATGTTTATTTTTGCCTCCTTATTTTTTATTTTATTGCCTCCAATTAGTTTGTGTTTTTGCGCTTTAGTTCAGCTAAGTGCAATACTAATTTTTCAACTGTCCCAATTTGAAAAAAAATATGCTCAAGGCTTGAAAAACGTAATTTTACTATTTTTGTTTTTTTCTTTTTTTCTTTTTGGGACACCTCGAACTGTCCCAAATACCTTACGTCGTCACTATGGGGGGATGTTAAATGAGTAGCCTACAAGATCGAATCCTGCATTGGTTGAAGTCCCAACCCAGTCGAATCTATACTCTAGAAGAAATAACCAATGGAATTAGACACTCAAATAAGGAAAGTGTGAGAAAAAAACTGTTGTTGCTAAGGAAAAAGGGTCTTGTAGGTTATAAACGACCAAAAATGTATTTCCTTTTAGAAAAAAATATTGAAAAAAAAAGAGGTGTCCCAAATCAGGTATATCCCCCCAAGGGTGTCCCAAACGCGAGTGGTGTTAGGGATTTAGGGGTTTTACCTTGGTTGTCTGAGAGGGGGCGATACCATAATGTGCGTGTGATTGGGTATGGGGTGCCTGGTGTTAATGGTCAGGGGAAGCGTGTTGTGAATTTGAGTCATTTACATAAATCTGCTAGGGCTATTTTGTTTTTTCATGGGAACGGTACTTTTGAAGCGTTTTTTGAATGCAAGCGTCCTGGTTTTACTGGTGGGAAAACTGGGACACTTAAGGAGGCTTTTGGGATTGTTCGTTCTGTTTTGGGTTTAATTGCGGGTGATCTTGCTTTTGATGAATGGCCTAACTTTATTGTGGAACGGTTTGAGGTGAGGAACTCTAGAAAAGTGGTTTATACCGGGGTTAATGTGCTCGTAGAGGTGTTTGCGGGTAAAGTTTTTCTTCATGCTTATAAAGATGTGGATGAGGATGGGAATCCTACGCTTGAGACCGAGGTTTGGTTTAGAGGTATGGAGGTAAGTCTTGAAGATGTTTTAGCATCTGCGTATGTGACTCGTGATTATATGAGGGCGATGCATCACATTGAAGAGGTGAAAAAACAGACGATTGCTTATCTTGCGAATGCGATGTTACGGGATCAAGAATTGCTTGAGAATACTGGTCGCTTACGTATTATTGCTGAATCATTAGGTGTTAGGGCGAATGAAACTAACCAGAGATTATTGCAGGTTCTTAACGGGTTAGATCATATCGAAAGTAGTTTGGAAGTCCAGACAAGTTTGTTGGCACAAACAACTAGTACACAGGAAAGGATTGCTTCGGTTCTTGACAGGACTTCAGAGATTCATGGTGTTATGACGTCCATTCTTTCAAGAATAGAACACCGTTCTAATGAGATATTGGAGATAGTCCAGTCTTCTCGAGACAAGATTCTTTCTTATTTAAACACGCACGGTACTAGTACTATCCAAGAAATCATGGTTCATACCGGGCTTTCATATATGGTTGTTTGGCGTGAATTGAAGAACTTGGTAAGGAGCGGTATAGTCGTGGAGGAGAGAATGAGAAATGGGCGGGGACGACCTAGGGGTATCTATCGGATCCGCGATTGATGGTGCGGCACCGCACGGAAGTAAAGAGGTGGTATTGTGAGTGAGGAAGTGTTAGGTCCTTCGCAGGAAAAGATTATCGCCTTATTCCGAGAGAAAAGAGAGATAACGATTAACGACGTTGTGGAGCTCGGTTTTTCGAGGAAAACGGCTCAAAATCATGTGCTTAAACTGCTAAAAAAACGGGTCATTATCCGGGTTAGGAAGGGCTGCTATATGATGGTGCGGCACCGCACGGAAGAAATCAAAAATCAATAGACCCCATTAAATACTCTTTTTAAAAAATAATATATGGGGCACGTGCGTGCTCTCCATGCAAAACCTCCTCCTTTCCCCCCTCTCCCCCTATCATATCATGATCCCGCAAAGGGGGTCTGAGCCTGGGTTTGGGAAAGTAGCGGGCCACCAGGGAAGTGCTCCCGGTTTCCGCGGAGCCCCCAGACTGGTGGCGGCGATGAAGACCCCCGCCTATGGCCTCTACGAAACAGGCCAGATCTCGAGATCTTTTACCGGGATCTCGAGAAAAAAAGACTCAAGATCCTCCCTGGTTTTCCAGTTCCAGGGAGCCAGAAAAAAGGTGAAAAAGAAAAATGAAGCTAAAAGCATACGTATTTGTAGCTTTTTTTGTAGCTATATTATTAACTAGCCAGTTGCCTGTGCAAGCTGAAGACACTGCCATTACTTTCCCCAGCGTTACGGGGTACTTCGAGGGAGATGTTCTCGTTTCGACTACAACGTTGACTGGAATTATTGACCGTATTGACATGGCTTTCAAAGAGGTTTCCCAATACAGCCAACACTACCCCACAATTCAAGCCTTCTTGGAATCCGTTCCTATGGGGTACCAAATAGACTTAGATCCTTCAGAGGGATTGTTCGCTGCTGTCAAAGTTTCAACAAACACATGGAGCATTCGTTTCTCTACTGAAACCGCCGCCGCCCCGGTTCTCGATCAAGCAACGACCACTACAAGTCCTGGTGAGATCGGTGTAGTTCCTCAAGAACGCGAGGAAAGCGATAAAGACATGGGCTTACCGTTTTTCGTAGGTGATTCGAGTTACATTCTCAAAAACGAAACGGGGTTCCAAACAACTACTTATGAGTATCCTACAGACTTTGCCGTTGTCCCCAAACTGATTTTGGCTTTATATAACGTCCAGAGTTTATCGACTTCTAACATTTCTGTTACCGTGTCCTACGTGAATAGCACCTCGGTACCAAACCTAAACAGCACTTATGCCGTAAATAAGACCCTTTTCAACGATTTTGTACGGACCAGTACCACTCTGTGGTGGCGTTTAGACCTCGAAAACACTCAAAACGCCTACGTTGCCCACGTCAAGATAACAAACATAGACGTTCTAGGTGGCATTTATATCTATACTACTACTGCCGATGCTCGAGACTCCCGATATTCCACAATATACATAGGTGATAGAACCTCGCCTGACTATAATTTCACACAAACACTTAATTCTATACCTTGGGAAAACTGGGAGAAAATCGAAGTCTGGAAACAGAAACAACCATCTACTGCCCTATATAGCACGGGAGACCCCGATGTCCCAGTAGTACTAAATGGTTTCTGGACTAGTATCACCCCGACCCAGATCCTTACTGTCCCCTCAAAAATACGTACCAGAGCAGACAACGTGATAAATGAAGCACGTGGCTGGAACAGTGCTTCTGACCTCCAAAACAGCATCAAGAAATCAGTGGCGGCCAAATTATCTATCAATCCTGAAGAGCTCACCTTGGATAAAATAACTAAAGCAGCTATGGGGTGGGCAGTAACACCAGAAACAGCCCAAGCACTGCAAAACACTATGGACAAAGCCGCCGAAGTTTCTTCTGACGTAAAAACAGTGATCAATACCGCTCAGGAAAAGACGCTTAAGAGGATACACTTCGCAACCGAAATAGCCGCTGACGCCATCAAAAACACAGCCGCCGCTGCAAAGGACGTCAAAGATATCACCACTGGGATCTTCGCAACCGCCAAAGCCAAAGCCACTCAATTTGCTACAGACATCAAAGACAACATAGTCGATGCGACCGGGAAAATAGTTCACGGAGCTGTTTCCGTAGTTAGTAAAGCAAAGCAATTCGTTACAGAAGGAATGAATTGGCTCTTAGTGCTCGGAGGAATCTTGGCAGTGATCGTGGTTAGCGGGGCTATCATCTACCTTAAATTCCTATACAGACGCTAAACAATTCCCTGACAATCTGTCTTTCATTTTTTTTCTTCTTACCCTCAAACTTAGGACCCTTAAGGATCCTGAGGAACGTCAAAAAAACAAAAGAGGTGAATGAAAAATGATTAAAAGCAACCAAATAATTGTTTTCGCACTTATCCTAATGATTAGTGTTCAAGCGATTAGTGTACAAATAATGATCTCAAATGTTAATTCAACAAGTATTCCTGACGTAGAAAACAGCACTTTTACGGGCTCCAATAATAATACGCGTGAAAATACAAGCGAGAAGTATCCACAACATACTTCTCCAATGTCCCTATCAGAATCATCCCCGCAAATAGCTTTTCCCTCTGATTGGCTCCAGGGTGAAAGTGTTCATATTGAGCATGTATTTCCCACTCAATATCCTGTTTATTCAGATGTAATCTTAAATGCTAAAGATCAAACTGGAAATTCGTATTCAGCAATTACAGGTGTTTCTCAAATTTGGAACGCAAAATCAGATGATGGACTGTATTTAGTTAGTGAGGCAGAATATCATACCACGGATCAAATAGTTGACCATGAACACATGATATTGTTTGAAAAAGATGGCTTAGGGGGTAATCGTTACTATTTATATTATGATTTTAAAATTGAAATTACCTTATACGATGACAACGCAGGAACTTTTACAACATATACCTCTAGTGCTATTTTGAGCTACTATACTTCTGACATAACGTTTGCTTTAATTGGATTAGGGTTCCAAGTAGGAATTGATAAGGACTATAATACTCTTAATACACAGGTTCACATAGTTGTAAATTCAGACCATAAATATGAGCCAGGTGACGCTTGGCCTATTACTTCCTATTCGTACATTTATAAAACAGTTCTAAAGGTCGATTATGTATATCTGAAAGGAGATAATTTAGAGGAAAACATACGTAGTGAGTATAAATATAGCTCTCCAACAATTTTAAATCATCAACTAGAAATTAAGACAAATATTAATGGAGAAGAATTGCATGTTTTTACACCACTCTCTTGGAACCTTACTACTATATCCCCTGAAGTAACCTACGTATGGGATAATACAAACAAGTATTGGGTCATAAACACATGGTATCCCACAACATATACAATTACGTTTATTTCTGGAGATGGATATGGGGTTGATTATCAGCGAAAGCCCCAGTTGCTTGCTTTGCGTGAAGTTAGTAGTGATTATCTGCAAGACATTTCATTTGAGAACGGGAAATGGTCTGATGATTGGAAGGAATACTCTGGTCTTGGTTTCGATACGGTCTCCCTAGATACGTCTATTGTGTTTGATGGAAGTTTCTCGGTTAAATTAGGCGATACCGATAGTTCTACAGACATTTTCGAGTTACTAGAGAATCTTTCCCCAGGCTATTATTATATTAGCTTCAATTATTATGTGGAAACGTGGGTTTCGGGTACTTTACAGTTAAAGCTTTATACGAATAGAGGGAACGAATATCCCTCTTTAGACACTACTGTTTTAAATCGGTGGCAATCGTTTTTCTATTATTATCATGTGGATCAAGAACCTACAGGGGCATCAACTAATTTTCAAATTCAGTTTTCTGCAGGAATCGGCACTATATATTTTGACAACTTTAAAATTTACAGATCTAGCTCCCAACTTCAAACAGTGGGTCTAAATCAGTATGAAATTTCTGGGATCTTAAGAAGTTGGGACAATCGCCAAAATCCTCCTATGCCAAATTCATTGGTTCAAGTTCAATTAAGATCACGAACCGAAAACACTTTGGTAAAGAGTTGGCATGATGTCCAAACTGATTCACAGGGTGTATTTAGCGTTACCTATAATCAAGAGTTAGAACAAAAGGAGTATGAAATTCGAGTATGGTCTTGGGATTCATATTTTGCAATGGGAACACTCCCAGAAAACATGCTTCACATTACGCCAAGCAGGGTTTCTGGATGGGCCGACGTTTCACACACTACCGAAACTATTTCTTACGAAACGTCTGAAAACGCCATTAGGATTCAAGATAGTACCACAAGCACAACACACGATATCAGGTTCTATCCAACCGTAAATTGGGATTTAAGGGAAGTGGATTTTTGGCTAATATCCTATAGATCTACTGTCTCAACGACTCTATACATTGATTATTGGACTCTAAGAACCACTTCCACCGATGAAGTAGTGTGGTACTCTTCAAAATTCATAGATGATGTGTATGTAGCAGACCCGTTACTAAGAACCAGTTATTCAACTCATGCGTTCGACATGGATAGCTGGATCGTGATCAACAATTGGGATGCTTCAAATGTAGATTTTCTCGATTTTCGTTTGCATAGTTCCAGCTCAGAATCACTAGACATACTCATTTCAGAATTTAGATTTATAACCGCCCAAAAAACATATTTTACGCCTATCCCTGCGTCCCAAAAGACTTTTGAATATGAACAGAATAATGAATGGGACTTCTCGGAGGGAACTTTAGAATCATGGACTTACAAAGGAGGCACTCCTACTGAAAACCGTGTTACGGAGTTCGGATATACGCAATTTGAGACGAGAGCTGGTTCTTGGGATGGAATATATATTAACAGTTTTCGTGCTCTTGGGCTACCAAACTTAGAGGCGAAAGATGGTTACCTTACAGTAGTAATTCGTTTCTGGTGCAACGTAAGTGGAAACCAATACTATTTTTACACAAATAATTATGACATGACAGACCCTCACAATATGGCTGTAGTTACCAGCGTGGCCAACACGTGGATCACGGTAACAGATACCATTCTATTCCCAAGTGGAGGGATTGACGATATCCGCTTCGAAGCTCGTGGTGGATTAGCACCTTATCCCGCGTTGGTACGCGTGGACTTCGTTCGTTTAGTGCACACTAAATCTCAGAGTTATTATCAAGGAGATTCTTATTTCGTTGCAGACAGTGAAAATTCAAGTCTAACGTATGCAGTCTTCTCAGATAATGTATTCATAGGACATTATTCTGATTTGGAAATAGTCCCTGCAAATCTCACTGCATCAAACCACAACCTAACATTAATCCCCGTGATAGATCGAATCGAAAACTTTCCTGGTGTATTCATTTCAGGAGTTCCTATAGTTATTACTTATACTATTACTGAATCAGATCTTACTACTTTGACTTTTTACGATCGAGAAGGGACTTACATAGATGCTAGAACATTTCGGATCTATGTTAATTCACAAAGAATTTACGGGGACACGTTTATCTGGGTCGATACTTCTCAAACAGTAAATCTAACGATTACTGATGCATGGGGAGACATAGTATATCAAAACATTTCGGAAGCATACGAACGCTTTAAGGACTTTCAAGTTACTCTTTACTCGCTTAAAATTCAAAATATGCAAGAAAATCCAATTTGGGTTCAGTTTGTTAAACAAGGATCTGGTCAGACCTTCAGCGAATGGATTTTTCCTTTTGAAGTTATTGAGTATCGAGTTATGCCTGCAACGTATGATGTTACCATTTACTACTCTGATGTATCTTCCAATTTTGACGTGGCTACAAATGGAACGTTTGTTCAATATTCGTATGTAGTTTCTACTGATACGGCAATAAGGGTAACAGGAACAAGCATTAGAGATGTATTCAACAATGTCATTAGTTTATCACAGGATCTTGACGCTGTAAATGCTTCTTTGACTAATCAAATTCTCAATGTCAACATTACAGTTACGAACGTAAATAATTCAATCTCAAACCAGATCGTGAATGTTGACATTAATTTGTCAAATGTTAATTCTTCACTTGGTCAGCAATTATCCACATTAAGCCTAGATCTTTCAAACGTAAATTCAACAATTTTTAACCAGACTTTAACTATTTTATCGGAGATTTCTAACGTTAATTCCACGCTTTTCGCTCAAACAGTTACGATCCTAAGTGATTTAAGTAACGTCAATTCAACTCTCTATGCCCAAACCTTGTCAATATTGGCGGATGTTCAGAACACTAACAGCACGTTGTATGCTCAAACAGTCACTATTCTCAGTGAGATTGACGCTTCAAATGCTACCCAAGTGCAACTTGTCTTAAACATGATTTATTCTGGAATCGTTCACTTTGACTTGGTAGATGTCTTTGGCGTCGGTCTTGATTGGAACATCGTCAAGGTCTTGGTGAATGGTTCAAGGATTTATTCTCCCGATCAAGCGTATCCAACAGGGACATTCCTAAATATTACTGTGTTGACTTTCTGGAACGCCAGTGTTACACAGCTAAACATCACGGTAACAGCAACATTAAACCAAACACAAGACATCACGATCCTAGTTCCATTAGGGTTACAGTACTTACATAACAACAATGATGTTCCTGTTGGAGTTACAATCATCAGCGGACAATACAATATCACTTTCGTAATACAATCAAATGAATCAATGATTTTCTGGGCGATCAAAGATACTTACAACATTACTGTGGAACCAATAGTGAAACAGAAAAGTAATGGGACCTATATTTTCAATTATTCGAAAATAGAACTTACAGGAGTTAGTTTGCCTACCGAGAGGGTCTTAAGTTTTTCACTAGCAATGACGGCTTCAAAAATACCCCCTGACAACAATATTACTAATACTCAAGCAACCGATGAATACTTATTGGCTTGGCTTATTACGACCTTATCCGTTATGCTTGTCTTTGGATCCGGTTATTTAGTGTATAAAATCGCGGGAGCTTTTGCAGAATACCTGGGCATTTCTCTCTGGAACCTCACTATCGGTTTCCTTACCGGGAAGAAAATCTGGAAGAAGAAAGAGTACATTATTTCTGAAAAACCACCCAAAGGAGTAGAATATACGGGGTGATAAAAAATGTCGTTATTGCTTAAACAAGAAGAAAAAGAAAAACAACAAACAGGAACTGTAAGAATCATACAAGAAGAACGGCCGAGTGGTTGGATCCCTCATGCAAAACTCGTGAGCAAGGATTTACGTGTCAAAATCAAGAAAAACTATACCGTAAACGAAACAAAAGGCAAAGCCATGCTTGTGGAGCAAATATCGCTCGGAGAAGAAAAAACGCTCTCAGTAATTGTGCAAGAAACAAAAGACAAGAGCTGGGTTGGGATGGAGTTTGTCCATTCCTCGAAAGAAGATGTCAAAAAATTGTTTAAAACAGTTCCTCGGCAACAAATAGACACCAAGTTGATGACTTATCCGTTAATAGCAATGCTTTTTATTTCTATCTCTCTTGAGTTCTGGTTGATCTATAAGCTTGCTTGGAAAAAAGAATTGATACTAATCACGAAAGAAGATTGGATACAAATTATTCTTGCGACAATGTTATTGTTCTCTCTTATGGGATGGTTTTATTACTGGGTGCACAAACAAGACGTCCAAGTATCGAACTTTACCACGACACGCGCCCCCGTGTCAAGATCATTCCAAGTCTATTTCGCTGGAAAACGATATATTATTGAGTGCCCCACTTATGGCGGATTTTTCTGGCACGATGAGATGCCAGATAAAACGCTTTTTGGGTATTCTGTGGATGAATTAGAAGAGTGGGCCAAGGACGAAAACGGTGAAAGTATCGTTAGGCAAATACGATTATTAAACTCACAAATCCAAGTAGTGCGATCCCAATCGGTGCAGCTATTCCAGGAGCTACAGGACATGGATCAGGAACTAATCGAGAAACAACTCGAATTAGCTGGCTTAATGCGGGATCCACATGCTGACCCTTCCCGGAAAAAGCAACTTGAAAAAGAAATAGACGAACTAAAAGCAAAACGTGCCGAGTTACAACTTGGTCTTGATGAATTAAAGAAAGAAAGCCGTGAAGAGATAGAAAAAGCGGAACAACAAATAGCGGTTTTAGGACAAAAATATGTCAACGCAATTGAAAAACTAATTGGAAAAGACAAGGCTCTTGATGAAAAGAAAAAAGAACAGATACTGAATGCGATTGCCACAATAGCAGCACTAGAGGACGAGGTTGCTGCACTACGCAATACCGTGGTGTTACTTGAAAGAAGTCATGCAGGTCTTTACGAAGAACATGCTCATCTATCAGAAACCTTCAATGAACGCGTTTTTGACAGTGTTGCGAGACAAACAGGGACTAACTACGAGATAAGCATTATAACTTACGATCCAGAGACTGGGACTTCAAGAATTAACTCTTCATCACAAAAACCATTGTTTGACACAAACAAGATAATCGTGGCCCTTGTATGGGGTGCTATCTTACTCGGTGGCCTCGCAATGTTTTGGCAACTAATTAAAGTCATAATTAACGCATTTGCTAGTCTGCATTATGCAGTGGCCCTTGCTCTTATATTCTTCATGGCACTCGCATTGCTGCTCCTGTTCCGAATTGCGAATAAAGCTGTTGCGTGGGTCTCTGGAGCAGACCAAACTATCCATATGAAATAGTTAGGAGGCTCTAAAAATGAGTAGTTTAGGAATAGCACTTGAAGAACTGTTTGAAGTACTAGATAACCATGCGAAACGAGCAGTAAAAGCAGATCGTGCAAGTGAGGAAAGATTCTGGTCCAAACTAGTCGAACTCATGTCAAAAAACGACCAAAACTTCGAAAAAACAACGCCAATCTTTATCCAGTTGATAGCAACTCATGGTAATTTTCGAAGGGTTCCACCCAAACTCATACGAGACATTAATCACTTAGCTCGTGGCCTAAATGAGACTAAAAAACAGCTAAAAACAGCTCGAGAATTTCCTAACGATTATCCTGTAAAGGCATGGGTACTTAAAAGGAGATTTGACAATTTGAAGGCGGAATGGGATCACAAAATCCTTCTTGCTTTACAAGCTGCTGGGCTGAAAGTCGAGCAACGAATTGACCCTGTAACTACGATGAAAAAAACACTTGATTCAGAACTAGGGTTAAGCGAAAATGATGTAACTTCAATCTAATTTGGAGGCGTTATGTAAATGAAGAAGGAGATTATCCTAATAATACTTATAATAAACATAGTCATTCCCTTGTGTTTCAATGCCTCAAGCGTAGCTGCAAACCCCAAAAAAAGAATTACCGGGAACTGGTGTGTTGTAGAATATACCGAAGAAGTTTTCGAAAATTACGTCCCTATTGAGATCTCATTCTGGAGCCTTGGCAAATTTACAGGCTATCTCTCAGATGCATACAATTCAACAAACGAACCCGTGAAAATAGGCGGATTTTTCTTATCAATAGAGGGAGATCCAGGAAGCCCATATGTGAAAGACTATTCTCCGGATGAGTTTCCGCAGCCCTATGAGAAAAAATCAATTCCAGAACTCGAAGTGACAGAAAAATGGGACTATAAAGGTAAAATTGAGGTTCACCTCGAAATTTATCCCCACACAAAGTATCTTGAGAATGCCTCCGTTCATTTTCCTTCAGAAACCTTTGATTTTGAGATCACAGTGAAAAAAGAAGTAACCCCTAGAGAAGCGTTACTATGGTCCATATTCTTATTTGCACCAGTCACTTTCGTATTTTTAACCCTAAAACTGCAAAACTATTTAAATACTTATTTCTTTGAAAACGTTACTCTCATGACACTCCCTAAATATTCGTGGCTCAGAATCAAAGAACTGCTCAAATTCAGAAAAAAGGGGCACAGACAAAATGAGAGGTGAAGCGAGGCCAGTCGAGAAACTCTCCAGAGCTATTTTGTTTAAGGAGAACCCCAAACTTCGCCGATATCTTCGCTATAACCGATCCAAACTCATTCTTGATGAGATATATTATGCTGTCAAAAGGAAGACTAACATAGTCATAGATATTTTTGGTCTCCCGGGGACGGGTAAAAGCGAAATCGCCCAATCCCTCGCTTTTTACTGGAAAAAAGCTCAGAAAGAAATATGGGACAAAGACGTAAACATTCACTTCTCTTTTTCGTTTGCTAAGACTGTAGAATTGCTTATGAATGAGACCCAATACGGGGACATTATCGTCCAAGACGAGAGTACTCGACTTTCCGGGTCAGAATCGAAAACAAGCGAAGCTGCTTTAGCAAATTTGCTTGATCTTGTCAGGGCGACCCAAATAAGCTTTATTTTTGTTTCCCCAAATCAAAAATCACTTAGTGTTTGTAACTTGAGATTAGAGTCTTGGTTGCAAGATTACGATTCTCGAGCAAATACAGTGATAGTGTACGATCGTAGAGACAAAGTATTGGGCCATGCTGTGATTCGCTTGCATAATAATGAAGACCTGAGAAAACAGTATCTTGATAAAAAAATGGAGAACATCGACAGAATAATTAAGCAGATGGGTCGGGACAGCGTAACGCTTGACCCTGAAAAACTGAAAAGAGATGTGGAAACAGTGATCAATACGGCTGAATCACTGAAAAAAGAATATAATATAGATCTTGACCTTACAAAGAAAGACGATGTTAGTATTGCTTTTGCGTTTTCAGGCGTTGCTGGTAGCACTCGTTATGAGAAAAAAGTAGTCAAGCTCGTGGTTAATATCATGAAAAAAAGAGGAGAAACAGAATCAACGCGTAGTAGTAGTGAAACAAGCCAAGAACTAGGAGTTTTTGACGGCGACCGATTCAAGGCACTGAGAAACGTTTTCCGTCGATTCTGGGAAAGAAAAAAAGTGAATATTAGATATGCCCGAATTTTGACGTCTTATTATCTCTGGTCTCGGAAAATACGCAAAAGCAACTCGAAGAAATACCTTAAACCAGATGACATGACCGCAATCGACGACTTGCCGCTTTCAGAGGTCTATGTGGACTGGAGCGATGAGATCACATCTGCTCAAAGCCTTTATCAGTCTAAATCGGATTTGAAAAAACAATACTTGGGAATGGAGAAAAAAATCACTACGCATGACTTAGAAGCGATTGGCGAACAGTACGCGAAACTGGTTCTGGAAGGCTCCCTCCAAAAGCACCTAAACCCCCCTTTGGTTGCGGGTGGTGGTGTTGTGGTTGGTTGTCAGGTTCGTGACGGGTTTGTGGGTAAGGGGGGGAAGCCTCATGACGTTGCTGTTTTTGTTAGTGGTTTGTCGGATTCTGTTGTTGCGGTGAACCACAAGCTTTTCACGTCGGGGAAACGAGTTGGGAAGAACCAGTTGGGCAAGCAGTTTGGGAGTAGTGGCCATCCGTTTGCGGTGTTGTGGTTCACGTGGACGCGTCCGTTCCGTGAAAGGTTTTTCCTGCGAGTGCAGGGTTCTCTCTTGGAAGGGGCTCAAGGCCAAGGCCAGGGCCGGGAGTGGTTGGAGCTCGAGTGGGAGGACTTGCTGGAAAAGATTACGGAGCGAATTCTCCAAGCCCATGCTCAAGCCCGTGCTCCGGATCAGTCCCCGCCCCTGGCCCGGGAAGAGAGTCGCAGAGGAAAGCCTGGGGGTGGGGGGAAAAGACCTAAGAGGAAAAGAACCGGGGGAGAACAATGACGAAGAAGAAGACGAAGACGAAAACAAAGCAGTAGCAAGAGCAGAAGCAAGGCAAGGCAACAAAACCAAGGCCGGGAAAAAAGGGGAAGGGAAGGGAAGAGAAAAGGGTTTAGGTGCTCTCAAGGGAAAAACTTGGTTGTGTGAAGCATTGGTTTGGGGGGAATTGATAGAATCTATTGCGTTTACAGTTTCACATTTTTTAGTAAGCTCTCTATTTTTTCTCTAAATACAATATCATAAAATCCTTGATACGTACTGGATCTATATTCTAATGGTCCCTTTAAACCTTTAATCCCTATTTTTTTTAAACAATTTATTAAAAACTTTGTATCCTCTAACTTAAAAAAGGGTAATGTTATTTGTCCTTCAACATAGTTGAACTCTTCGTTGTAATGGAGATGTTTAAAGAATTCCTTTAAAGCCATTGGTACTTTTTCACTCCTGGTAAGAAGAGTTTTCATGAGATTGCGATGGAGATGGACTGGGGCGGTGTGACTAATGCTTTGAACAAAGCGGTTTCTTCCATGAAGAAAATGCTTGACGACACTGTTTTAGGAGACATTTTGGAACAGGCCCTTGCCAGTGTCCTGAGCGAAGACGGTCTTCATACAACCCTTTCTGCGTTCCCGTCTTGGAGTGTTTCGGTGGGTGGTGGTCGTGGTCGTGGGGTGGACGTCCTTGGATATATGTTTTAAGCCCGTCATTAATCAACAAGCTTGTTTTCTATGTGTGTTTTTCCATAGCGATAATAATGTATTTGATCGGCTACGGGATCTTGAAGGGCTGGATAGACATCGAACCACCCCCACCGGAAGAAGAGAAACATTCACCCCTGTAAAACTCCACATTCCACAGACCTTAAGGTACTTTAAGGTAGTATGAAAAAACAAATTCCTGCGAATAACTTTTCACTACTCGGATTCTTAAGAAACGCTTAACATGTTTAAATACTAAATCTAAAATTTACTCCTTAGAAAAATGTGTTAAAATATGTTTACGAATAGCCTCCTTCACAAATTCAGCTCTAGACCTATATCCTAGTTCAGGATGGTTTTTAATGATTTCATCTATCTCTTTAGCGAGTTCCGGAGGGATCTTAAGAGTTACATAGTCCCTTTCACGTTTACTATGTTTACTCATGTGTGAATAACATAACTTCTAGTTAATAAATGTGTTACATTATGTTACAAAGTAGGACAATGTGTAACATCATGTTGACTCACCTTTGAGTAAAACTTATTAATCAATGAATAATATTATTACTCAAAGGTGAGTCAATGACTGACTACGTAACTATCAAATTACCTCGAAAAATAGTAAACGAAATCGACCCTATTATCGAAAATAAAGGGTATGCCAGTAGGGCCGAGTTCGTAAAAGAGGCTATCCGAAAACATATCGCTGACATTTCTGTCGAAAAACGATCCGTAACGCAACGTAGTACTTCTAGTCCTATTTTTTCAGAAGCCAAACAAGACGTTCTAGCTTTTCTAGAGAAACTAAAGACCCATCCTAACCGTAAGAGCTGGGTCTCAGCATTAAGCAAAGACCCTGTAACAGTACTGGCTACGAAACTGGGCTATCCAGAAGCCGTCATACGTCACGTAGTGAAATATGAGTCTATACAGGAAAAACTCGAGGAGGTTTCTGCATGAGTTTTCTTTATTCTTTTTCTATCTCTAAGAGGTATCTTCGTATAGCTTCTTTGATGAATTCGGCTCGAGAACGGAATCCTTTTTTCCGGGATTTTATGATTTCATCAATTTCTCGGATTAGTTCTTCGGGTATTGGGACTCTAGCGTATCCGTCGGGGTATTCTTTTTTGGTCATGCATGTTTCATACAAGAAACATTTTTCAGAAATCTTTTTGTTATATGGGTGTAACAATATTTATATTTAACAAAGGTGTATGTTATATGGGTGTAACAATGAGTTATCAAGGAGTAAACTTACCTAAACCGCTTCTTAAGGAAGTGGATGATGTTGTGAAAAGAGGTTATAGAGGTTATCGGAGCCGTGCTGAATTCGTAGCAGATGCAATCCGGCGTTACTTAGACGAAATAACCAAACAAGAACAAGCAATGGTGGTCTCCAAATGAGTAATAATTGTGATGATTATTACGGTTTATACACGCCCGACCTCATAGATTCTAATTTTCCGTGCATGAGCAAGGAAGACCAGAAATACCTCGTTTTTGAACTCTTAATACCTTATTTTACGGACTTAGAGTTCTTTGAAGGTCTTTTAGAGAACTGGGTGGGGGAGGACCCCGTTGTTTCTGAACATATCAGAGCCATATTGTCTCACTTGAAAGAAAAGGAGGTAGATGAATGACTGAGGTAAAGAGAATTGGTAGGAACGATTTTGAGAGGCTTTCTCTCGAAGAGTTAGAGTCTCTAGTTGAATACAAGAGGAGAGAGGCTCTTGAGAGGAAGAAGAAGATTGTTGACCAGGCTGTGACAGTCCTGCAAGTGTTTGGGAGAGAATTATCCAAACGATACGGGGCTTACCATGAATATGTTTCTGGAGATCTTCGGCTGGTCTGGGATGACTACGGCGGGACCATAGACGTTTACTGGGGCCGTAGACATGTTTTTTGCTCCCACGAGACTTCTTCTTTTAGGTATAATCCCGGGGATTGGGAAGCAGTGCTAGACGATCTACATGAGAGAGCTGCTAAAGTCTTGAAGCAAAGGGAAATAGAGGAGAAGAAAAAGCAGCTGTTCGAAGAGTTGGAACGTTTTCTGGACTTAAGAGATCTCGAGGAAGGTGGTGCGGTGCCGCACCAAGAAACTGTGCAAGAAAAAGGAAAGGAGGTGTTGTGATGTTTAACGAGACGGAGAAGGAATCTGGTGGTTTTTATTTCGACTTGGGCGATTCTAGACTGGTCAGGAAAATAGTAGAATCTATTTTTGCGATTGAGGACGAGGTGGTTTTCACGGTTAACGAGTCTGGCTGGGAGGTGCTGGCTATGCATCCCGCCCGATCGGCAATGGTGGATTTTTTCCTGCCAAGAGAAGTTTTTGACGAGTTCACTCTGGAAAATGAAAATGATGGACTAAGTTTTGGGGTCAATCTTCGAGAATTACTGGAGGTTTTGAAACTGGCTAAAAGAGAGGATTCTTTGCGAATGCAGGTCGTCCCTGGCAACGGCAGACTGGTTCTTCGACTGACTAGTTCTTCTTCTAGGAAGGAGTTCCATCTTCCGCTGGTGTATTTGGGTGGAGAGGTTCCCAAGAAACTCAAGATTCCTTTTGATTTTAAGGTGGTGTTTTCAACGGATCTTTACCGGGACATTGCCAAGACTGCTGGGGCTGGAGGGGAACGAGTAGTTTTCGAAGCGACGGAGTCTCAACTAGTGGTCAAGTCTTCTACTTATACTCGTGAGGTTCGTTTAGTGATTCCTAAGGACTCCCCCAAAGTATTTTCTTTCAGTGTTAGTGTTGGCGGTGACTATCTCCCCGTGACTGCGGCTTATTCTACTAATTTTTTGAAGGATTTTCAGAAAGCGACTGGTGTTTCTGACGAAGTGACTTTTGAGTTCAGCACCAAGAAGCCGATGAGGCTTACTTTTCCCATTCCTGGCGGGGGCCATATTGCATATGCCTTAGCACCCCGTTTAGAGTATTAATTTTACAAAGTTTACAAAGGAGGTAAGAAATTATGTCTAAGTCTAAAACAAATAAGTCTAAAACAAATACGCAATCTAGTTTGGCTAAATGGGTAATGGAATTAGTGGACTTGGATCCTAGTAAACTGGATAATGAGAAGTTTCAGCCCAGGTCTTCCCTGGATGAGAATGCATTGCAGCAATTAATGGAAAGTATGCGTGAGACAGGGGGGAACCTTGAGCCGGTGTTGGTTCGTAGGGACGGTGAAAAGCTGGAAGTTGTTGCGGGGCATCACCGGGTTGAAGCAGCTAAAAGGTTAGGTATTCAAGTGCTTGCTTCTGTCCAGGAGCTTGATGAGAAAGAGGCTTGGCAGATCGCCCTGATCTCTAACTTGGTTAGGAAAGACATGGACCCTCTAGATGAGGCACGGGCCCTACAAAAACTGAATGAAGAATTGGGTCTGAGCCATGCTGAGATAGCGAAACGGATTGGGAAGGACCGGTCTTATGTTTCACGTAGAATAAAGTTGTTGTCTCTTCCGGAGGAAGTTTTGCAGCTGTTGCGCGAACCTGCCGAGACTGGGATGGTTCTAAGTATTTCTCATCTTGTAGAGTTGCTCAGTGATGATTTGACAGACGGGGATCGGAAGAATTTGGCCCGGAGGGCTTCTTCTTTCCGCTGGTCTTCGAAGAACTTACGTACAGCAGTGACAGATGCAATACAAGATCGTAAGAAAAAAACAGCTAAAGCGGTCGCTTTCTTAAAGATCAAGGAGCTTTCGGAAAAAAGAGAAAGAGAGGAAGAAGAAAAGATAGAGGCTAAGACTGCTTTGGAATTAGTTGATAAAGAGTTGAAGAGCGAGCTTGGGGACCAATACGAGGAGCTTTCGGAGTGGGAGAAGGAAGCAGCGAAGAAAGATGTCGTTAAGAAGCTTGTTAATCGCGGACTAGTGGAGGAAGACAAGGAGTTAGGCCTTGTTAAGGAAGAAAAGCCTCCGCAGCCCAAGGCAAAAGTAGAGATTCCTGACAAACTTACTTGGACTATCGAGGCGCTAGAGTTTAGAGCTGAACCCAGGCCCCATGTTTTTTTAAGGCGTTCGATTTTAGAGGACATTCCGGAGGCTCGAAAAGAATTGACTGAAGATCTCCATATCTTTTTGGGGGAGACGCCTAAAAACGACGAATTATTGAAAAAGCTCATTGTGGCCAAGGTTTTGGAGGAGTTCCCTGAGTCCCAAACGATTTGGATCGACTATGATCATTATCACGTGTTCCTCGAGTTCCCTGAAAAGGAGAGAGAAAAACTGGATGAACTGGTGGGTCAAGTAATAAGAGAGGTTCGGGAGTACGGTGATTTTCTGACTCCTGTTGACGGCTGGTATAGTAAGGTTACGTGGGCTGTATTGAAAGGCGATGAAGTGTTTTTGTATGTGCATAAGCATAAATGGCCAAAGCCGGTTTTACGGGCCAAGCTGAAGATAAATCCTGAGTCCGAGTTTTTCCAAGTTTCAGATTTAGAAGCCATGGGATATACGATTCATGCTGTGACGTTTACTCCTTCGGAGTCCGACGACCCAGTTGAAGTTGACATTTCTTTCCCTGATGGTAGTCGGAACTTGCTTTATTTCGAGTCTGTAGATGTTTTCCTATCGTATTTGAAGCATGATCTTGACGTGGGCACGTTGCCTGAGGATGTTTTCAAAATGCTTAACAAGGTCATGGAAGAAGAAAAGCGTTATCGTGAAAGTTTGGCTACTAAGGAGGATGATTCATAATGGGTGAAGAAAAGGACTACTTGACTCTAGAAGACATTAGGAGGATTCATTATCGCTGGGAGCGTACTACTTTCTTAACGCCCGCAGCGAGAAAATTCCTTGAGGAGCTTCATGCAGAAGCCCGTTCTGAACTAGAAGAGCTAAAGCGTCGTCAACAAGCCAGCTCGGGTAAGAAATAGTATCAAGGACCAAACGGAGAAGTTCGTCACGAGTGAGTTTTCCATGTACGCCCACGAAATACAGTATCCATGTTTGGATCTGATACCTTCCTTTTTCAAGAGTATTCTCGAGATCTTGCTTCAATTCTTTATGTGCAGTAATCAATGGGTCTGTTATTCTTCTAAGTTGTCCCACCAGTTCCTGGAACGTTTCTTGCACTTTTTTGTAGTCTGTCCCATATTCTTTACGCATCTGCTCGAAAATGTATTTAGTGCTTCGTTCTATGCTTTGTTTTACTTGTTCCGCATAGTTGTAATTAGTGATGAATTTCCAAGTAGCTTCTTCGTATACTCTGTTTTCGCTACCGTAGCTGTTTTTCAATACGAATTCTTTTACTTTGGTTCTCAGAATTTTTGGTGCTCGGAAGCATATTTTTACTTCTTCTTTTTCTTCAGGAGGAATCTTTTCCGGGTCTATACCCGTGACCCCGAACGTCATGAATCTGTCTTTCTTTTTAGGCACATATTAGGTATTGCCTCCTTTATTTATTATTTTTTGCCTCTTTTTTTAGTTTTAGCCCCGCTTATGTTTATTTTTGCCTCCTTATTTTTTATTTTATTGCCTCCAATTAGTTTGTGTTTTTGCGCTTTAGTTCAGCTAAGTGCAATACTAATT
>JAMOUE010000496.1 GCA_027068235.1 Deltaproteobacteria bacterium
GCAGATCCTGTTGGTAGCCTTGTTTGTTTCAAGGCAGGTGCTCCGGCCAAGGATTGTTATCGTCACTACAATATTAGAGTTGAAGGGCCTGATGATTATGCAATGATTGGAGAGGTGCTTTCACGGCGCATAAAAAGGGGGCTTGAAAAAGGGGATTTGCCAGATCTTGTCATAATAGATGGAGGGAAAGGACAACTTGCAGTTGCTGTAAATGTTGCAAGGGAGATGGGGGTTATAGAGATGTTGGATCTGGTTTCTATTGCAAAGGCAAGAGGAGATAAGGATGTAGAAAAGATTTATCTTGTCGAAGAGTCAGATCCACTGTTACTTCCACGTGAGAGCGATGTCTTAAGGTTTTGCCAACGGGTTAGGGATGAGGCGCACAGATTTGGCGTAACGCATCATAGGAAAAGACGCGCCATCAAAAGTCTTGCCTCTCGCCTTGCGGATATTCCAGGAGTAGGTCCAAAAAGAGAGAGGATGATTTTACAACATTTTGGCAGTTACAATGCTGTTTCCAAGGCTTCTCTCGAAGATCTTGAGGAGATTCCTGGTTTGCCAAAAAGGGTTGCACGCTCTATTTACAATAGTTTAAGGGCAGAAAGACAGGAAAAATGCCAAAGGTAAAGAGACTTCCAGATTATATAGCAAATCAGATAGCAGCAGGAGAAGTAGTTGAGCGGCCATCTTCTGTGGTGAAGGAGCTTGTGGAAAACTCTCTAGATGCAGGTGCTACTAGTATCGAAGTGAATCTTTCAAAGGGAGGAAAGAGACTTGTAGAAGTAAAGGACAATGGAGAAGGGATGTCGAGGCAGGATCTGGAGCTTTGTGTTGAACCACACGCAACAAGCAAGATTGAATCCCAGGATGATCTTGAGTGCATAAGTACTTTGGGGTTTAGAGGAGAGGCACTTGCAAGCATAGGAGCTGTTAGCAAACTTTCCATAACTTCTAGGCAAAGTGGAGCAAGTGATGGGTGGAAAGTGGAAGTCTGTTGGGGAAAGCGTTTAGATGTGCGTCCCCAGGCCTGTTCTCCAGGTACGATGGTAAGGGTGGAAGATCTCTTTATGAAGATACCTGCCAGGGCCAAGTTTCTTAAGTCCGACCAGACAGAGTATGCCAGGTGTATGAAGATGATATATCTTTTTTGTGCG
>JAMOUE010000497.1 GCA_027068235.1 Deltaproteobacteria bacterium
TGGATTTGTGCTTTCAAGACGCCTTTGGCAGGCCTTTAACCAAAAAACACTGTCGGCTGGACGCGTCCAGAGCCCTGTTCTTGGTTGGGTCATCAAAAGGGCTGAAGAGGCCAGGGAGAAGAAGGCCAGAATCACTTTTTTACTTTTTGGACATCCTTTGGTTCTGGAGATTGAGGACCTTGAGCTTGGCGCCAAAGTGGCTCAAGAAATTGCACAAACCCTTTCATGGAGTGTTGTGAAAGAAGAGGAGAAGACAAAAAATCCCTTGCCGCCCTACACCACAGACAGTGTGCTCCAGGATGCCAGCCAGAAGCTTCGGTTTTCCACCAAGGAAACCATGAACCACCTCCAAGAACTCTTTGAAAGCGGGCTTATTACCTATCATCGCACGGATTCCACCCGCATCTCAGAGGCAGGGCGTTACCAGGTAGCCAGGCCCTACATCGTTTCACACTTTGGTGAAGAGTTCTTCTATCCCAGAGGGTGGGGTGAAGGCGGAGCCCATGAAGGCATTCGCCCAACTCGTCCCCGAGAGCCAAAAGAGATTCGTTACATGGTTGGAGCAGGGCTTATTTCCCTTTCAAGTCCAGACAAAGCGCTTAGGCTCTATGAGCTAATCTTTCGCCGCTTCATGGCCAGCCAAATGCGGCCGGCAAAGGTCCTGGTAGCCACTATTTCCTTTAAAACACCGTCATATGAATGGGAAGATGAGTTCGTAACCCGAATTCTCCAGGAAGGTTTTGAAAAGATGTATCCAACTTTCAACATAGTCGAGCTCCAGGAGGGGGCCCGTCCCGAAAAGGTGGACTTAAAGCGTGTTCCTAAGGTGGAACTTTACACAGAGGGAACATTGGTGCAGGAAATGAAAAAACGTGGCCTGGGGCGCCCTTCTACCTATGCAGAAATCGTCACCACCCTCATTCAGCGTCACTATGTGAAAGTGCTTCCAGGAGGAAGGCTTTATCCCACAAGACTTGGGCGGCAGGTTTATGAATATCTAAAGGAACATTTCCCAAAGGAAGTGGATGAAGAGCTTACGCGCCAGTTAGAGGAGGCCATGGACAAGATCGAGGCAGGAACCCTTGATTACCAGGAAATTTTGCAGCAAACTTATGAGATAAGACGTTATCTTGAGGAATAAGATTTTTTGC
>JAMOUE010000498.1 GCA_027068235.1 Deltaproteobacteria bacterium
TACAATTTTTTAATACGCCCATTCAAATCATAAGTGCAATTCACCTCTAATCATGCAGCCAATTCCTTCGCAAGATCTTCGAAAAATACCTCATGGGGTGTTCGATAACCCAGTACCTTTCGTGGTCTATGGTTTAGCTTCTCCTGTATGGTAATAATATCCTCCTTAGAAACTTGTGTAAAGTCTGTTTTCTTGGGAAGATACTGCCGAATAAGTCCATTCGTATGCTCATTTAATCCCCTCTCCCAGGAGTGATAGGGATTGGCAAAGTAGAAGTCTGTATCGAGTATCTGGGAGACCTGTTTGTGATAAGCAAACTCCTTGCCGTTGTCACTGGTAATGGTTTTGATCACCGGCTTGATAGGCTCAAGCATCTCAATGAGAGCAGCGGTGACCACGTTGGCATGCTTGGAGGGTACTTTTTTAATAAGAGTGAATTTGGACTTTCTATCTACTGCTGTAACCAGGGCACCGATATGGTCTTTACCAATAACTGTATCGATCTCCAGATCCCCTATACGCTTTTTCTTCTCAACGATCTTTGGACGCTTCTCGATCATCACACGGTCAATGATCGTTCCTCTGCGTTGATAGTCACTGCCTCGTTTATGGTACTTCTTATTCTTGTGTCTAAGATATCTGTAGAGTCTGCCTCTACCGGCTTTGTTTCGATAAACAAATTGATAGATCGTTTCATGGGAGATACTCCCAGCCCCATCATGTTTCATTCTGCCGGATATCTGTTCCGGGGACCATCCCGCTTTGAGCTTCTCTCGAATGTAGTTCTCTATTCGCAAGGTGATCACGGTGTATTTCGGTTTACTCTTATGACGATGTTCGGTATGGAAGTGTGCCGTAGTGTATTCGTACCTGTTTGAATGGGTATCCCAGTTTCTTCTGATCTCTCGACTAATCGTTGAAGGATGGACTCCTATCCTATTGGCAATATCTTTTTGTTTGTACCCTTGTTGCAATAAAGCCCAAATCTGGTATCGTTTCTTCAGGGTTAACTGTCTGTATCTCATGCAATTCCTTTCTTTTTGGTCGAAAAAAGGATAGCGGACATTCAGTTAGCCCGCCCTTTCTCGACTCCTTCTCAGAAATTGCACTTATTCCTTGAATTGGCGTCACTTGGCTGGAAAACTCCTTAT
>JAMOUE010000499.1 GCA_027068235.1 Deltaproteobacteria bacterium
GGATCAACATTCATCTTTACTTGGTCTGAAACTTCCAGAAAATGTGGTATTACTGCGTTCATTTTCCAAAATATATGGCATTCCTGGCCTGAGAATTGGCTGTATGGTAAACCGTGGCTACATACATAAACGCCTTGCCAAACAGATGAGACCATGGGCTGTAAACCGCATGGCTCAGCTAGCACTAGAATTTCTATTAACAAATCCAGGATTCGAAGAGGAAGTTAGACAGACGTGTCAACTAGAGAAAAGATTCCTGGTGGAAAGGCTGTCACGGCTTGACAAGCTACAATATGTTGAAGGCAGATGTCACTATGCCCTATTTCGGCTAACAGGCGGGCTAAAGGCTAAAGATCTTACCGAAACCTTAAAGAAAAAAGGCATCCTAATAAGAAACTGTAACAATTTCAAAGGATTAACAGGAGAACATATAAGGATAAGCCCTAGACTGAGAAAAGACAATGAACGTCTCTTAACCCATATGAAAACCTTGTGTAAGTAACACTAACTTGTACTTAACTGCACCAGTCGCTTATCCAAGCTCACCTACTTTGTGCCCACGCACCTCTTTCCTAACCTTTTCGCTCAGCCTGACAAGCCTTTCAAAGTCTGAAGAGGCGATATTGTAAATATCTATTTCGTGTCTTTTAGCCGTATCAAATATACTGTTCAGTATCTTCCTTTTTATTTGAAGCTTTTCTAATCTCTCCAGCAATGCATGAAGATCTAGTTTGCCTGATGAATCAACTTTAAGCCCTTTGAATGCATCCTTTCCCATCTCCACAATTAAAGCAGTGATACCATAAATGATACAAGTATTCGTAGAAACAATGGCATATTCAGCGCTTCTTATGGCATATCGGTTTCCATTATAAGATAAAGCAATGCCTCCAGCCTCCCGGACAAGTTCAAGGGCCTTGGAATCAGTAATACTATCGCCAGCATAAATTACCTTATCAAGCTCTAGACCGGTTCTTTGCACACTATCTTCAACTGCCTTTGCCTTTTCCACACCACCAATGGGATTAACATTGTCAAAAATTTCTCCTATGCCCATAGATGGAATTATATGCCAAAAGATCTCATCAAGCCGTTTAATGGTCTTTTGATGGCTTGGCTCAAGATCATCAATTCCCTGGGCCTCTTCTGG
>JAMOUE010000500.1 GCA_027068235.1 Deltaproteobacteria bacterium
CATCTTCAAATGATTCTGGCCAACTATTCGTATGTCCTTGATAACAAAATCCTTTGTTGAAAAAAGAGGCCCATCATAACCAGGCCCAAAAGGCTCTAATTGTTCAAGCAGCCATACATAGGACTCTGCAGCCAACTCTGAAAGATCCACATGGGCATCAAGCATTAGGGCAGGCCTTGATAAGGCCCCCTTTGATGTCTGTTCGAGAACAGCCATTTCAAATCTTCTCTTAAACTCCTCAATATTATCAATAGAGAGCTTCAATCCAGCAGCGCTTCTATGGCCTCCAAACCTCACAAAAAGGTCGCTGCAAGAGGCAATTGCAGAAAAAAGATCAACATCGTCTGGGGCCCGTCCAGAACCTGCAAGCATATCGCCATCCTGGGCAAGAAGTATTACTGGACAATTTGAATACTCAACTGCTTTCGAGGCCACAAGCCCAAGTATGCCCTTTCTCCAATGTTTGCCAAACAGGATGTGTACCTTTTTTTCACCACTGGCTTCAATCAGCTCCACCACCTCGGAAAGAAGCTGTTTCTCGTGCTTCATGCGCTCCTGGTTGTAACGATTTAATTCCTGAGAAAGTCCTGTCGCCTTGTCCAAATCCTGACATACAAGTAGCTGTAATGCCCTGTCAGCATGATTAATCCTTCCTGCCGCATTCAGCCGTGGGCCTATCTTGAAGCCAAGGTCAAAACAAGAAACGGTTTTGGAGATCCCAGCCGCTTCCATAAGTGCCCTCATACCTGGCCTTGGGGTCTCTGAAAGCACCTGAAGCCCCGCCTTGACTAAAATTCTGTTCTCTCTGTAAAGGGGCATCATGTCGGAGACGGTCCCAACAGCCACAAGGTCCAGATATTTTTTGAGATTTGGCGGAGACGCACCGTTAAAGAAACCACTTGAGTGTAAATATCTTCTAAGGGCCCATGCCACGTAAAAAGCCACGCCTACCCCTGAAAGTTCCTTGAATGGAAATGGGCAGTCTGCTCTCTTTGGATCGATACATGCTATGGCATCTGGTAGCTGTTCAAGGGGTTTGTGATGATCTGTAATTATCATGTCAACCCCTTTAGAATTGGCGTAGGCCACCTCTGTTACATTGGTAATGCCACAATCAACCGTCACAATCAAAGAACAACCAGAAGCCACAAGACTGTCGATTCCCTCATTGTTAAGGCCATATCCATCCTTTTCCCTATGTGGAATGTAGATAGAGGTCTTAAGGCCGATTTCCTGCAAAAACAGGCTCATAAGCGCAGACGCCGTTACGCCATCTGCATCGAAATCTCCAAATATCCCTATTTTTTCTCTTTTCACAACGGCCTTTGAAAGCCTTTGTATGGCAAAGTCCATGTCTTTCAGCAAAAAGGGATCGCTCAATCTGGACAGGGCTGGGGTAAGATGGTCCTCAATGGCTTCCTTGGATGCCAGCCCCCTATTTACCAAAAATGCCACGATACTTTTTGGAAACGACAAGGACTTGGCCAGATCCGAAATGAGAGTCTCTTTAGGGTTTCTAAAAGACCAGGGACGATTTAGTATGAGGGAAGACATGGCGCAAAACTAATAGGCGGAAAATTCTATGTCAATCAAGAGATTGACCATACAAATAGACCCTTCCATGGTCTTTCTTTTAAGGTTTATTTTGGAAGGTTATGACAACATGTTCATTTTGACCACCATTGACAAGAAAATTGGCTTGGTGGAAATCCAATATTGTCAATGTGTTGCCAAGGAGTTGGCGGTCATCCTCAAAGAAATCGGAGAGGAAATTGGCATCAAGGAGCGTTAAGCATAGAAGCGTTTTGTTATATTTGGCAATATCTGTCACCATCATTGGCCAATGGTGCGTTCCGTGCCAATTGGCCGCTTCTGATACCTCAGATCCTTCTAAACCTCTTGGTGTTGATGCGTGTGTCAAGATAGCCCTGAAGAATAACTTGCAGATTCTAAAAAAGGAACTCGAACGCCAAGCTCAAACTTACAGAGCAAAGGCCACCCTCAAAGACATGCTTCCAAGCCTTGATACTGACTATTCCTATACTGGCAGGAGAGATGCAGCTACAATAGTAATTTTTGGTAGAAGCACCACCATCTACGGGCACGACGAGTACAAGTGGAATCTAAACGTTAGGCAACCTCTTTTCTATGGCGGGCTATTGTGGAACAGATTCAAAAAGGCCCAGATAGAAGTGGACCTGGCTGAACTTGCCCTGTTTCAAGCCCAAAACCAGATAATAAGAGAAACCAAGAAGTCTTACTATGAGGTATTGAAGACAAAAAAACTTGTTGAGGAAGCCCAGGCGCAACTACATCGTCTAAAGGCCCAATACGAAACGGTTAAGGCCTTTTTTGAAGCATCCTTAAAACCCAAAACAGATCTTTTGCAGAGCCAGGTTCAGCTAAATCAAGGAAAACTTGCCCTAATAAAGGCCCGTAACCAATACGAACTTGCCAAGAACCGACTTAACATTGTCATGAAAAGATCTCTGGAAAGCCCTCTCAATATAAAAGAAAAAATAGAGATTCCAGAGCTTTCCATCTCACTAAAGCATCTTTATAACATGGCCCTTACAGCAAGACCTGAATTAAAACAGGCCCACCTTGCCGTACAAAAAGCACAGAAACAAGTAAAAATTGCACTTAGTGACTACTGGCCAAAAGTAGACCTTACAGCCTCTTATTCAAAGGACGGGGTAACACCTGACGTATCTGACAATCCCTATGGAGACCATGAAAACGCCCAGGTCTTTCTTACTGCCAAGTGGGAACTCTTCTCCTGGGGCAAGAGCAGAGACAAGATCATTGCAGCGAAAAAAATGGTGGAGGCGGCAGAGGTTGAGTTAGAAGATTTGACAAATCGTGTTAAATTAGAGATAAAGAATGCCTATCTTCTTTATGAAGATGCCAAGGAGGGGGTAAATGTGGCACGCTCTGCTCTTCAAAGTGCCAAAGAAGACTATGAGCTTAATGTAAGCAGATATAAAAATCAGTTGGCATCAAATACCGATGTTTTAAACGCCCAAAGCAGGCTCACAAAGGCAAGGAGTGATTTTATCTCAGCGGTAGCTGCTCAACTTGCTGCCCTTGCAGAAATCGAATATGCAGTTGGTAGGGGGATTACAGAATGTACGAGATCAAAGAAGTAAAAACCAACCCTTTTGACGACCAAAAACCTGGCACTTCGGGGCTTAGAAAGCCTGTCTCCACCTTCCAGCAGCCCCACTATCTTGAAAATTTTATACAATCCATATTTGACACCATGGACGGAGGCGCCAAGGGTAAAACCCTCGTCTTGGGAGGAGACGGAAGATACTACAACCGAAGGGCCATTCAAATCATCATAAAGATGGCTGCTGCAAATGGAATAAAACACCTTATGGTTGGAAGAGGTGGGTTACTCTCAACACCTGCTGTATCGCATATCATAAGGAAGTATAACCTAGATGGTGGAATAATCCTCTCTGCCAGCCATAATCCTGGAGGACCAGATGGAGACTTTGGGGTAAAATTCAACATCCACAATGGAGGGCCTGCTCCCGAAAAGGTTACCGCCAAAATATTTCACAGATCACTCGAGATTGACAGATACTTTATAGCAGAAGGACCTGATATAGACCTTGAAAAGGATGGACTAACAACCACCATCCTGAACACATCTATCTCCATCATTGATCCTGTTGAGGATTATGCCAGACTTATGGAGCAACTTTTTGATTTTGATTCCATAAGTAAGATGTTCAAATCTGGCTTTACCATGCGTTACGATGCACTTCATGCCGTAACAGGTATCTATGCAAGAGAAATCTTTGTGAACCGTCTTGGTGCTCCGGAAGATTCCCTCAGAAACTGTGAACCACTTCCAGACTTTGGAGGAGGACATCCTGATCCAAACCTCAAGTATGCGGCAGAGCTTGTTAAAGAGATGTTTTCCGACACGGCTCCAGACTTTGGTGCTGCCTCTGATGGAGATGGAGACAGAAACATGATTCTTGGCAAGGGCTTCTTTGTAACACCAAGTGACAGCCTTGCCATAATAGCAGCAAATGCAACTTGTGCCCCTGGCTATACCAGAGGGCTGTCTGGCGTAGCTAGATCCATGCCCACAAGCTGTGCAGTTGATCTTGTTGCAAAGGATCTTGGTATCCCATGCTTTGAAACACCAACTGGCTGGAAGTTCTTTGGCAATCTCTTGGATGCATCAAAGATAACCATATGCGGTGAGGAAAGCTTTGGCACAAGCTCTGACCATATCAGGGAAAAAGATGGGATATGGGCAGTGCTCTTTTGGCTAAACATGCTGGCAGATAAAAAAATGCCGGTTGCCAAAGTAGTAAAAGACCACTGGTTAAAATATGGCAGAAACTACTATACCAGGCATGATTATGAAGAAATTGAGATGGAAGGTGCCAAACAGCTAATGGAGAGCCTAGAAGACAGGCTTGCATCCCTGGAAGGCAAGGAACTAGCAGGCAGAAAAGTGATAACCGCCGACAACTTCTGCTACCATGACCCTATAGATGGATCAAAGAGCTGTAACCAAGGTATCAGGATTATCTTCCATGACAGATCTCGTATCGTATTCAGGCTATCAGGCACAGGGACAAAGGGAGCAACTTTAAGGATATACATCGAAGGCTATACGTCAAAGCCTGAGGAGATGGAACAAGAAACTCAAGCCTTCCTCTCTGAACTCATTATTCTA
>JAMOUE010000501.1 GCA_027068235.1 Deltaproteobacteria bacterium
CCGTTTTTTTCTATCAGGAAGGCTGATTATTCCTTCATCATCAAGGCATCCTGTGGCAAGCAGTCTGTCCAGGCCAAAACTCCATGTATTTTGATATATGTCTGAATCAGGAGAAAGGGTGTCTAGACCACGCCTTATACCGCTTGAATGCACCATTTGTCTCAGTACTTGAATTGCCTCTTCATTGAGACCAAAACGTTCTGAGATAACAGGCTTTGCCAAAAGGTCCATTACTTCTGGCGCAGTAAATTCGCTGTCTTTTATTCTAAGAAGCGCCAAAAGGGCCTCTGCTTCTCTAGAGGCAGAAAGATAGCCAAGGTCAGATATGGACCAGGGGATATAACGCTCCTTTGGCACGGCCTCAAATACACCTTTTATAAGAGGAGCATAGAGGCTGATGTCTGGTGCCATGATTGCCACCTCGTGTGGTGCGATGTTTTTATCTGAATCAAAAAGGTGCACCAAACGGTCATGAAGTACCTCCAGTTCCCTGAGTCTGCTATGACAACTATGTATCTCTATTGATGAATCAAAAGGCCCCTCTTTCTCCAATTGCTTCATATGGAGAATGGAGTGCTGTACCCTGTGCAAAAGTTTTTTGGGTGAATATGAATGGAAAAGCTCTTCATCTTCATGGGAGCCAAAATCAAGATCATAAAAACGAAATAGGAAACGTCTTCCTGCATCTCCAAGGGAAGCAAGCAGTGGATTTCCAACAGGGAACAAACGCTCCACAGTTTCATAGTCATACGTTGCCTTTAATTTTTCCTGAAATCTTGGCCTTACTACATGAAGCCAGTATTCTTTGCACGGGACAAGATGATAGAATTTCACTTCCAAAAGTCTTGAAAGGGCATTTAGTAAGTCTAGATGAAGAGGTGGGAGGTAAGAGACTCCAAAGACATATAGTTTTTCAGGTAGCCATTTTGGTAGTCTGCTTTCTATATGGTCTTTTTCATTTAGGGCTTCCAAAAGTTCAATTAGGTGTGATACCCTAAATTTGCCACCTTCAACCTTTGCCACTTGCAGCCATAAATCTTTTTGCCAGGAGACGATATCTGTGTGTTTAAGTGTGGCCCCTGCATCTTCTCCACTTTCCCATTTGCTTAAAACGTCATATCGGTAATTTAAGTAGCGTTCAAATAC
>JAMOUE010000502.1 GCA_027068235.1 Deltaproteobacteria bacterium
CTCAAATATCCCAAGCAGGGCTGGTGTTACCGTAAGCCCTTCCCTACTATATTTTTTCCCAAAGACTTGTAAAAAATAGCGTACAAGCTCTGGAATATCTCCCTGCCTATCCCTTAATGGCGGGGTCCTTAAGGCCAACACGTTTAGGCGAAAGAATAGATCTTCCCTAAAGGCACCCTTTTCCACTTCTTTGCGAAGATCCTTGTTGGTTGCGGCAATAATCCTGACATCCACTCTTGTTACCCTGTGACTTCCAACCCTAGAGATCTCTTTTTCCTCAACTGCCTTTAACAGCTTGGCTTGGAGCTCCAGGTTTACATTACCGATCTCGTCTAGAAACAAAGTACCTCCGCTTGCAAGCTCAAATTTCCCTACCTTGTTTGACTCAGCACCGGTAAAGGCCCCCTTGACATGGCCGAAGAGCTCGCTTTCAAAGAGGGTTGGAACTAGAGTGGAGCAATCCACAGAGACAAAGGGAAAGTCTTTTCTACTACTGTTGTCATGGATATATCTTGCCAAAAGTCCCTTGCCTGTACCGCTTTCTCCGGTAATAAGCACCGTGCTGTCAGTGGCGGCAATAGTTGTGACCTGCCTAAAAAGGGCCTCCATCTGAGGACTTTTACCGATAATCTTCCTTTCGCCCTCTTTTTTCCTGAGTTCCTCTCGAAGATAGAGATTTTCTATGGCAAGACGGTGGGCCTTTAGATTCCTTTGCACAACCAAACGGAGTTCATCTGGTTCAAAGGGTTTTGGGAGAAAGTCGTTGGCCCCAAGGCGCATGGCCTCAACAGCATTTTGAATAGTGCCATAGCCTGTAATCACAACTATTGGCACGGAAAGATCCCTTTCCCGTGTCTGGCGAATAAGATCCAGTCCATTTATATCTGGCAGTTTAAGATCCACCAAGACCAGATCAAATTCGTACTTATCAATCTTTTCCAGGCCCTCTTTGCCAGTAGCGCTTTCAATTACGTCATAACCGCTTTTCCTAAGGACCTGTGAACAGCCATCCCTTATGGCCGCATCATCGTCAATAATAAGGATGTTTTCCTTCATATCCTTCTATGATCCAGAGCTATAGGCCCCATCAAGTGGTAATGAAATCCTAAACCTTGCACCACCCAAGGGGCTGCTTTCAACTGTAATCTTCCCTCCATGCCTTTGCACTATTCCGTGTGTTATGGAAAGGCCAAGCCCTGTACCACCTCTATGATGCTTTGTGGTAAAAAAAGGCTCAAATATCTTAAGCTGAAGATCCTCACTAATGCCAGGGCCTGAGTCATCCACAATAAGCTCCACGTTTGAACGCAGCCCCTGGCTCCTGGTTGTTACATGGATACTGCCTTTACCATTCACTGCTTCTGCAGCGTTTATGAGCAGATTTATTATAACCTGCTCAAGCTGCCCTCTATCACCCATAAGATGAGGCAGTTCAGACTCAAGGATAAACTTGGTCTTCACCCCAGAAAATAACTTGTGATCTTCAATTAATGCAAACATATCCGTAATGATATGATTTAGATCAACTGGGGCATAACTTCTTGAAGAGGAACGGCCAAAATTTAAAAGGCCCTTTGCAATGATTCTGCATTTGGTCGCAAGCTTTATGATCTTCTCAAGATTGACAGAGGCCTCATGATCCTTGGTAAGATCCTCCTTAACAAGGTTTGCGTATAACAATATTCCTCCCAAGGGGTTGTTGATTTCATGGGCTATTTCACCAGCAAGTTTTCCCATTGCAGTAAGACGCTCCGATTGCAGCATCTTGTCTTCCCATAATTTGAGCCTGGTGATATCCCGTATAATACTTTGATAGAGAATACCATCATCAGAGGAATAAAATGGCAGACAAATAACCTCTATATCAAACTCTTTGCCATCTATGGATCTGCCAAGGGCCTGGCGCACACCAAGACGCAGGTGATAGGATGGCCACGGAGAAATAAATTGGGCCATGAACATGTCTGATACGGCCTCATGCCTTGTTATACCAAAAAGTTCCATAAAGGCCGTATTTGCCACAAGGCACTTGTCCACATCGTGAATGACAGAAGGTTCCTTTATCTCCCTCCAGTGCTCTAAAAGTACGTTTGGTATCAATTTTTCTGCAACGGACATACAAATAAATATAAATGAGTCTTACTAACTCTACTTACCAACAGATGATAATAGTTCTACAAGAAGTCCGCCATTTGAAAAGGTCGTTAATGTTTTTAAAGGCAGTCCAAGGCTCCTTTTGAGCATTGGTGCATCCTTAGGCAAAATAAGACTTATGTCCCAACCTTGAAATCTTTCTCTGAAAATCTGCCCAAACTGGGCATAGAATTCAAGAAGACTGTTGTTTTCCTTTAATCTTTTGCCATAAGGAGGATTGGTGACAATGATACCATTGTCTTGAAATTGTCCTGGAGAAAGTGAATGGAAAGGGGCACATTGAAATGACACAAGCCCGTTAAACCCGCCTGCGTCAGCATTTGCCAGGGCTGAATGAATGGCAGCCTCATCCTTGTCAAAACCTTTAATTTCAAATGCAGGCTTTTTAAAAAAGGCCTCTGATCTTCTTACAACCTCATTCCACAAGGATTTATCAAAAATAGACCAGTCCATAAAGGCAAAGCGTCTGTTACGGCCAGGTGGAATCCTGCAAGCGATCATGGCAGCCTCAAGTACAAGGGTGCCAGAACCGCAAAACGGATCTAAAAAAGGCCTGGAACCATCGTAGTCAGATGCTATAAGCATGGCAGCGGCAAGATTCTCTCTTAAAGGGGCCTTTACAGTAAACTTTTTAAAGCCTCTTTTGTGTAGATGCTCTCCTGATGTATCAACGCTTATTACGCACCGATCCTTTACAAGCCTTACAAAGACAAGGGGTGCCCTTTTGGCCTTACTCTCTTTTACAAGGTTTATCTGCCTGCCAAGTCTTTTTCCTATGGCCTCACAAAGCCTTTGAGCCAAGGCTCCAGAGTGATAAATCTTTGATTTATGACAGCTGGCCCTAACACGCACGCTGGCTGCATTTCCAATATATATTTCCCATGGATATCTTGCGAATCTATCTACAGCTTCCCTTAAAGATGAAAGGGGAAAAGAACCAATCCTTACCACAACCCTGCTTGCTGTGCGCAGCCAAAGGTTTGCAGAGTAAATAGTAAGCAGATCACCGGCGAACTCCACACCACCTCTCGTCTGTACCCCATCTATTCCAAGGGTCAACAACTCCTTTTGGAGGATACCTTCAAGGCCAGGGGCACAAGGCGCAAAAAGCCTGTATCGTGTCGTGTTTTTCATTTGTCTTTTGTCAGCCTCTTTGGAGTGTGGTGTAATAATTTATCGCTTTCTTCAGGAGTTATAAAAGAAACTTTAAGTGGATGATGTGGCTTAAGGCCAGCACTGACTTTAATATTCTTCTCTCCCTCTTTCTGTTGGCTAGCAGTCATCTTTTCCTTTACTTCTACACCAATATGCAGCTTATTTGCACTTTTTCTTTCACCCCTTGCAAGCTCATCCAACAAATATACCTTTGCACCCTTAAAGTGTCTCTCTACGGCCTCAAGTATTGGCTCCAAATATCTTTCAAAATTGTCCAAGAATTCTTCCTTGTCTCGTAGACGCCAGTCAATAAACTCAGAGAGTCTCCTTTTGGTCACAAGGCTGTAAATCACCTCAAATATCAGGGTCGCAAATATGACCACAATGGATGATTTGAGAGAATCTGGTGCAATTTTCATATTATGTGCAACAAGAACCACAGCAGAAATGAGGCAGGCTCCAGCTCCTATTGCCGAAATAACCCTTGAGGATTTGGTATGCTCTGCAAGTTTAAAATTGGCAAGATTTACCGCACCAAAAACCAATAGAAAACCAAGGCTGCCTGCTACCGATATGTTTTCCAGGTTAAATGTCAGGGCGGCTGCAACTGTAAGAACAGACAGGATGATTAAACCTTCATAGGCGCCTTTCCAGATCTTTTTGGCAAACACCTGTGGTAACTGGCCAAATTTTGCAACCATATAGCTTATCCTGGCAGTACCATACAAGGTTGCATTTATTGCCGATGCCGTTGAAACAAGTGCGGCTATTCCAATAAGCACAAACCCTGCCTTGCCAAGAAATGGCTTTGCTGCCTCTGCCAAAACGTAATCCTGAGCCTTTATAACCTCTTGATAGTCAAGGTTTCCTACTGCAACCAATGCCACAAGCATGTAAATAAAAATCACAAAAAGCACTGCACTGTAAAAGGCCCTTGGCAATGTCTTATCTGGTTCCTCTACATCCCCAGCCGTATTGGCAATGAGCTCAAAACCTTCATAGGCCAGGAAGATAATAAGCCCTCCAGTAAATATGTGCAGAAAATGCGGGTAATCGCTTGGCGACAACCGTGTAGGATCAATTGTAAGGAACCCAACAACTGAAAAGAAAAGCAGTATGAACACCTTGAAGGCGACCATATAGTCCTCGGCCTTGCCAACAATGTAGGCACCAAGGAGGTTTAGCACTGTAAACACAGCAATTACCAATGCTGTTAGAAGCTTTTTGGCAAATAGATTTTCAGCCCCCATAATAAGAACAGCACCATAGCTGCCAAAGGCGTATGAATAGAGAGAAAGCATTATGATGTAACTTGCAAGTAACAGGGTATTTAACCAGGCTGGAACAATGCCGGTTCCAAATGCCTGAACA
>JAMOUE010000503.1 GCA_027068235.1 Deltaproteobacteria bacterium
GGCGGCCAGAGTTTTATAACGATCCATATTGTAGGCTAAATTTCTCAGCCCTATTTTTGTACTTGCCCTGGCAATCCCAATGGTTCGCAAAATGAGGTTGCCAGCTTTTTGAGCTTGAACCCCGAATACATGTTCTACACGAGACCGAATTTTCGATCGGGTATAATTTCCCTGTATCTCCCGTTCGGTAAGTTTTTTGTTGCGGCAGCCTTTGCGCTGCAGGTGTTCACGAAAACCATGTTCTTTTAGAAACTCTATCTTGGTTGCGGATCTATAAGCAGAGTCGGCCCAGACATCCTTGCTGGTATTCTGTTGATCAAGTAACGCTTCAAAGACATTGCCATCATGAACCGACGCGGAGGTTACTTTGTAATCACGAATGATCTTGTTTTTGGCATCCACGTTTATATGGTTTTTATAGCCGAAATAGGTCTTGTTGTTCTTCTTTGTCCACCGGGCATCCGTATCTTTTTGGCAGCGTTTCTTGTCACTCCAGTTTTCAGGTGTGATGCCTTCTTTGATCTGTTTGTTTTCATCGCGGCTGTTTCGCTGTTTGGGAACGGAGACGATAGAGGCGTCGATTATCTGACCTTTCATGGCTTTGAAACCATTGGCGTTCAGGTATGCGTCAAATTTTTTGAAAAGATCTTTTACGATCCCGGCATTCACAAGCATCTCCCGAAAATGCCAAATTGTTGTTGCGTCCGGAACTGGTTGACCGATGTTTAAGCCAAGGAAACGCATAAAGGAGAGACGGTCCAGGATCTGCATCTCCAAAGATTCATCAGACAGATTGTAAAGAGACTGTAGAATCAGAATTTTGAACATCAAAATGACATCATAAGGTTTTCGGCCGGCGTTGCTTTTGCGTTCTTTAACGCGAAGTGCTTCCAGTTCCGGACGAAATAGTTCCCAATCAACAACTTGGTTGAGTTTGTTGAGAGGATCACCATTCTTGTCAATCTTGTTTAGGCGGTGTTCAAAATCAAAGAAACCAGGCTGAAACATGCTACATATCTCCCAAGTGAAGTTGTGTTATTTTGATATACGACACATAGCATAAATACCTATAAAATGCAATAATTATTTGATTTTATAGCTATTTTTCAAGGAACCCTTGAGGTTATGTTTTTCCCTT
>JAMOUE010000504.1 GCA_027068235.1 Deltaproteobacteria bacterium
ATTCCGGAACTGCCTATTGCTATGCTTGCCTGTGCAAGGATAGGTGCGATGCACAGTGTAGTTTTTGCAGGTTTTAGCGCTCTTAGCCTTCAGAGCAGGATTCAGGATTGTAAGGCAAAGGTTCTCATTACAGCAGATGCCGTGCTTAGGGCTGGAAAGACCATTCCACTTAAGCCAAATGCAGACGAGGCGTTGCAGGAATGTCCAACAGTTGAAAAATGCATAGTCGTCAAGCGTGCTGGTAATGACATTGATATGAAAGAGGGAAGGGATTCATGGTGGCATGATGAGATGGCTGCCAATGATATTGATGACAAGTGTGAGCCCGAATCAATGGGTGCAGAGGACATCCTATTCATCCTTTATACAAGTGGTAGTACAGGAAAGCCAAAAGGTGTCATTCATACCACTGGAGGCTACCTGACATATGCTGCCCATACCACACAGTGGGTTTTTGACATGAAGGATGACGATGTTTACTGGTGTACCGCTGATATCGGCTGGATTACTGGTCATACATATATTGTTTATGGTCCTCTTGCCCTTGGAGCAACTTCATTGATGTTTGAAGGTGTTCCGACTTATCCAGCTCCAGATCGTTTCTGGCAAATAGTGGAAAAATTCAAGGTCAACACCTTTTATACAGCTCCAACGGTTATTCGTGCACTTATGAGAGAGGGCACTGAGTGGACAAAAAAACATGATCTTTCAAGTCTCAAACTTCTTGGAACAGTTGGTGAGCCAATAAATCCAGAGGCATGGATGTGGTATCATCAGTATATAGGAAAAGGAAAGCTGCCAATTGTTGATACATGGTGGCAGACAGAGACAGGCGGTATCCTCATTTCTCCTCTTCCATTTGCTACGCCTCTCAAGCCTGGTTCTGCAACACTTCCACTTCCAGGAGTGGATGCTGACATATTCCGTGAAGACGGAAGCCGTGCCTCAGTCAATGAAGGAGGACACCTTGTGATCAAAAGGGCGTGGCCAGGAATGCTTAGAGGCGTGTTTGGAGATCCTGAGCGTTTCAAAAAGACATATTTTGAACGGTTCCCAGGTGTCTATGATGCAGGAGACGGGGCCAGAAGAGATGAAGACGGCTATTTCTGGATTATGGGACGTCTGGACGATGTAATAAATGTTTCTGGGCACCGGATGGGAACTGCTGAAATAGAATCAGCCCTTGTTGCCCATCCAGCAGTTGCAGAGGCAGCCGTGGTTGGAATGCCACATCCAGTCAAGGGCCAGGCAATATATGCCTTCGTTACCCTGAAGGCTGGTGTAAAAGAGAGTGATGAGCTCATTAAGGAACTGCGTAGCTGGGTCAGAAAGGAGATTGGACCAATTGCTACCCCAGAGGTAATCCAGTTCGCTCCAGGTCTTCCAAAGACCAGAAGTGGAAAGATTATGAGAAGGATACTCAGAAAGATTGCTGCAGGGGATTATAAAGACTTTGGTGATACATCTACCCTTGCAGATCCATCTGTTGTAGATGAGCTAATTGAGGCTAGAAAGGCCATGATGAAAGATTAAAGGATTAGAGAAAAATCCTAATATTGTTCATTAGTTAAAAAGGCCCCGCAGTAGTTTACGGGGCCTTTATTTTCTATTTTAAAGGCAGGTAGTCAATGACAATGCAAGACAAGAAGGATGTCCATTCAGTCACTCCTGAGGTCATAATCGACTTTTTAAAAAATATCATTCCATTTAATGAGTTAGATCAAGAGTCTCTCATGAAGGTGGCCAAAAACTGCATAATAGATTTTTTCCCCAAGGGCACCATGATTTTTAAACAGGATGAGACTGTTGTTGAGTATCTCTACATCATACAAAAAGGTGGTGTGAAGATATATCTAAAGGATGAGGAAGGCATGGTCACCCTAAAAGACTTTCGTGGAGAAGGTTCATATATTGGTGCGCTTCCAATCATCCAGGGTACCAAGGCAAATCTCAATGTGGAGACTGTTGAGGATACTTTTTGTTTTCTTTTAAAAAAGGAAATCTTTCTTGAATTGATTGAAGATAATCCAAAGTTTGCACAATACTATTTAAAGAGTTTTTCAGAAAAATTTTTGCGAACTGCCTATCAGGAGCTCAGACAGCATAGGGTAGCCCCTCGTACAGAGGGAACTTTGTATCTGTTTAGCGTTCATGTGGGTGATTTGGTAAAAAGCGAACCCAAGACTATAGCTGCAATTGACTCTATACAGTTAGCTGCTGCCCGGATGGCAGAGTATCACATAGGTTCCCTTCTTGTAACAGATGAAAATGGTAACGTTATAGGGATAGTTACCGATAAAGACCTGCGTACAAAAGTAGTGGCCAAAGGAAGGCCTGTCACAGAGCCTGTGGCAAACATCATGGCCAGTCCAGTGGAGAAGATTGGAAGTCACAAGGTTTGTTTTGATGCCTTGTTAAAGATGATGTCTAAGCAGATTCACCATCTGGCTGTGGAGAAACAAGGTGAGATCATAGGTGTTATTACATCTCATGATATTATGGTATTACAGGGCAGTTCACCACTATATCTGTTCAGAGAGATCGTTAGCCAACGAAGTATCGAAGGACTTTATCCCCTTTCACAAAAGGTTCCTCTTATTGTACGTACACTCATAGAGGAGGGTGCGAAGCCAAATAACATTACAAGGATGATAACCATCCTGAACGATCATATTCTAGATAAACTCCTGTCATTGATGATAGAAAAATATGGAGCCCCCCCTGTGCCTTTTTGTTGGCTGCTGATGGGTAGTGAGGGAAGAAAAGAGCAGACTTTTCGTACCGATCAAGACAATGCCATTTTGTATCAGGATACACAGGATGTGCAGAAAAAGAAGGAGGCAGAAGAATATTTCGCTGCCTTTGGCAAAGAGGCTATAGAACATCTTGTAAAATGCGGATATCCTAGGTGTCCAGGGGATATCATGGCATCTAATCCTAAGTGGTGTCAGCCCTATTCTGTGTGGGAATCCTATTTTGATGACTGGATATTGAGGCCAGAGCCTGAGCAGGTTCTACACGCTGCAATATTTTTTGATTTTCGGCCTGGTTTTGGCACTCTGGATCTTGGCGTCAGGCTCAGGGATCACTTGACAGACACAGCTAAGAGACAAGAGATCTTTTTGTTACATCTTGCCAAAAATTGTCTTGAGAGCAGACCTCCACTCACATTTTTTAGAAATTTTATTGTTGAAAAGGATGGAGAACACAAGAACAGATTAGATATTAAAAAACGCGGTCTAGTTCCCTTTGTGGATTTTGCCAGGCTTTTATCGCTAAAGTTTGGCATAAAGGAGACAAATACTGTTGAAAGGCTCAGACTTTTATACGAAGCTGAACACATATCAAAGGAGCTTTATACAGAGACGGTAGAGGCCTATGAGTTTCAGATGCAGATCCGTTTTGTTCATCAGTTGAAGATGATGGAAGATGGTTTACAACCAGACAACTATATAAATCCGTCTGACCTAACCGACCTTGAGAAACAGACGTTAAAAGAGGCCTTTGCTGTTATTTCTAGGCTTCAAGCTATAATCAAAGATATGTTTCCTCTTATATAGGAGCAACTGGAATTATTATATGGTTGGCCTGAAGGATTTATTGCAATTTTTTAAGAAGAAAAGGCATCCAGTCCTTGAGGATAACCACTATTACTTTAAGGAGTTTGATCAGGACAGGCCTTTAAACGAGTACGAATTTGTGGTCTATGATTCTGAACTTACGGGCTTGAATCCTCGGAAAGATGAGATAGTTTCATTAGGTGCCGTTCGTATCAGAGATCTAAAGATAATTCCTCAAGAAAATTTCTACTGTTTTGTTAAGCCTGAGCGTAAGCTGCCAAAGGACAGCACATTGATTCACAGGATTACCCCTGAACAGATAGAAAATGCCCCTCCAATTCAGGAGGTATTAGAAGATTTTGTCAGATTTTGTAACGGTGGCTTGATTGTAGGTCACTATATTGATCTTGATATGGCCTTTATCAATAAGGTAACAAAGAGATATCTTGGTGGTCCCCTTGCAAATCCATGTATAGACACCCTTAGGCTTGCCCAGCTTTATAAGGAGGAGGAATGGGGAAACTACTATGATCAGTTCAACTATAATGTTTCATACAACCTTTCAGATCTAGCTGCAGAGTATGGTTTGCCAGAGTTCAAAGAGCATGACGCTCTTGGCGATGCCTTGCAGACAGCCTATCTATTTCTATTCTTGATAAGAAAGCTCAAAAAGGGAGGAGTTTCTACCCTTAAGGAGCTTTACCTTGCAGGTAGAAGTTGGCGATGGCTTTTTTAACTATAATGAATTTTACCTTTGGGGAAAATTTTATCAGGCCTCGTTGTTTAGTATGTTTATTCCAAGTACCAGCTTCAGAGGGGAATCTAGACTGATAAGCACCTTGTTGTCCCTATCGTATATATCTTTCAGAAAGGTAATGCTATCATCTTCATTTTTTACTACTGTCCAGTAAAGAATAAGGATTGGCATCTTATGGTCTAGATGAATAGTTTTGTTTTTTCTAGACCTTATAAGTGCCTTGATTTTGTCTACAGACCACTTTTCTGAATCCTTGAGTAAGATAGCAGCAAGCTCTATTGGTTTTTCAACCCTTATGCAGCCATGACTAACAGCCCTAATGTTCTTGGAGAAAAGAG
>JAMOUE010000505.1 GCA_027068235.1 Deltaproteobacteria bacterium
GCGAAAAAAAAGGGGCTTCCCCAAAAAGGAAGCCCTTTCTATTTCATGTAATCTAGTTGGTAAAGTACAGTAAAACTTAAGTTCTGTAATCAGCGTTAATCTGGACATATTCAGTAGAAAAATCACAAGTAAGCATTCCAAATTCACTCTTTCCTGCATTCAAATCCACTTCCACAACAAATCTGTGCCTTTTCATCTCCTGTGCAGCCTTTTTCTCTGCCTCTTCGCCTATAGGTAATCCGTCTTTAAATACCTCAATACCTCCGATTGTTATTTGCACCTTGGAAGGATCAAAATTTGCCCCTGAACGGCCAGCAGCAGCAATTATTCTACCCCAATTGGGGTCCTCACCAAAAAACGCCGTTTTTACCAATGGAGAATTTGCAATGGTTTGAGCGCACAACCTTGCTTCATCCTGCGTTGCCGCTCCTTTTACAACAACCCTCACACACTTTGTCGCCCCTTCTCCATCCATTACTATTTGTTCTGCCAGACTCTGCATAACATCTTGCAAGGCCTTAGAGAATCTATCTGAAAGCTCCCCATAGCCATCAATCACCTGGTTCCTAGCAAAGCCGTTGGCAAGGGCCAAGACTGTATCGTTTGTACTGGTATCACCATCTACAGTTATACGGTTAAAAGTGGCATCCACTGCCGATTGTACGGTCTCCTGCCAATAATTCTGCTCCACTACTCCATCTGTCATAATAAAGGCTAGCATTGTTGCCTGAGGTGGCCCCATATTTGGAGCAATCATTCCAGCACCCTTAGCCATACCAAAGATATTGATAAATGAGCCCTTGTTTTCAACCTCTCGCTTTGCAACCTTTGGCCTGGTGTCAGTGGTGAGAATAGCCTCTGAAACCCTTACAAGTCCATCTTCGTTTAGCAATGAACTAGCCTTTTCAAGACCGCTAAGATACTTATCTATAGGTAGATAGGCACCTATGACACCAGTTGAGGCCACAAGTATTTGCTCATCACTGCACCCAAGAAGTTCAGACGCCTTTTCCCTGATAATTTTGCAATGCTCAAGCCCTGTGTCGCCAGTACATGCATTGGCATTGCCACTGTTTACAACAATGGCCCTAAACGAATCAGAACCTTTAAAAAGATTTATTGAATCTATAACT
>JAMOUE010000506.1 GCA_027068235.1 Deltaproteobacteria bacterium
CCTGCAAGGGCTCTAAAGACAAGAGGAAAATCAAGATCTACCCCAGCTTCTACAAGAGATGTACTAATAACTTTAACAGGTTGGTGGTCATTTTGCTGAAGTAACTCTTTGACTCGCTGTAATACGCGCCTTCTATGATCAGGACACATATTAGTGGACAGATGAAAAACATTGTCTTTTTCGAGAAGCCTTGCCACCTCTCTAGCATGCTCTTTCAAATTCATTATGCAAAGAAAAGATGAATTTTCCTGAGCTAAGTTTTCAGCCAGTTCTTCTATTTCAATTGGTTCGAGTTCATTCAACAGTGCATATTTTACCCTTTTTAACTCTTTATTTAGCCGTTCTGGTTCTCCTGCAATTTCGACTGGCTCCTTTTCCAGACCTTCAGGAAAGGTGAAATCTATACTGCTGCTTTTAACGAGAACTGGTTGAGTTGCAGTGCAAAAAATGGGGGTCACCTTATAATAAAGAAATAGTTCCTTTATTGCGGAAATGATTGGCCGTAGATAGGCCAACGGCATACACTGTGCTTCATCAAAAATGACGACACTGTTAATGATATTGTGCAGTCGTCTACATCTGCTTGGTTTGCAGGAATAAATGGATTCAAAAAACTGGACAGCGGTCGTTACAATAATTGGGACATCCCAATTTTCAGAAGCAAGTCTTAAATAAACTCGGCTGTCAGCTTCACTGTCGTCTTCCACTAGATTGGAATGATGTTCCAAAACTACTTCTTCAAATCCTGGAATTTTCCGGAATGTATCAGCTGTTTGCTCTATAATGTTAGTGTATGGTATTACATAGATTATACGTTGCTTCTCATGTTTAACTGCGTGATTAAGCGCAAAAGCCAAGGAAGAGAGAGTTTTCCCGCCTCCAGTTGGAACTGTTAAAGAAAAGATATTGGGGTCGCTCTGTGACTTCTCGAGGCAACTGTAGAAAACCTCTTTTCTGAGCTGATTTACCTTGGAATCTCGCGCTCCATCCATGAGATTCTTCATGTATTTCAAAAAACAATCATTTAGGACATTCAGCTGAGGATAATGGTGGGCACGTTTTCTGCTTCGGGCCTTATCCATAAAGGCTTCTGTATCAAGATAATCTGCATCCACAAGACATGAAAATAGC
>JAMOUE010000507.1 GCA_027068235.1 Deltaproteobacteria bacterium
TGGAGTCCTAACAGCCCTAGAAACGGCCGCCCAGAATGTTTGGTAGTCATCTGGTTTGAAGCGGAGTCTTATGCTTGGTTGTACCTCAAAACCGCTGTAATCGTTGTGTTCCAATTTGGTGCCAATGGTAAGATCGAGTTTGTTTTTGATTATTGAAATTTGGTCCTGAAAGAAACCTGAATATAGATGGTCTGTTCTGCTTTTGGGATTGAATATAAAGACCTCTGAACTAGGAATATTGTCATGGGTTAGGCGGTATTCTAATCCCCAAATGATTTTGTGAATGGAAAATGCACGAAAAGAGTGCTGGAAATCTATGTCAAAATTGTTTCTGGTTTCTTCAAGATAGGCAGAACGCCTTTCAGTTCTGTCATAATATAACTGAAGAGTCATTGATGAAGTGTCACTTATATGGTGCTGCCATCTGCCAAGAATGTTTCCCCCACTTAAGTCATTTTTTACATCGAAAAATTCTTCTGCTATATCAGGAGGTAACTCTTCAAAATGGTCATGAGTCTCTCCATTATATATATCTCCTTGCAAAGTGAATGAATTTGGCAAAGAGGGTTCCATGTCTATTCTAAAACCCGCACGACCTACGTCCCATTCACCATTGGCATCCTTTCCTTTCCTTGTTTTGAATGCATCTCTGTTGAAATATTTGGCATATGCTCTGTACCAACCACTTTCACCTATTCTTCCGCCATATCTTATGCCACCAAAGCCTTGTTCTATGTTGCCTCCTCCAGCTTTTAAGAGTCCTCCTTGAGTGTCTTTGGCCTTTTTGGTTATGATGTTTATTACTCCGTTGACGGCATTGGCGCCCCAAAGAGTGGCACCTGGCCCGCGAATCACCTCTATCCTTTCTATATCATCCAGTAATGTGTCCTGGATATCCCAGTTGACTCCTGAAAAGAGCGATGTGTATACGCTTCTGCCATCTATAAGGACAAGAAGCTTATCTGAGTACCAGCCATTAAATCCCCTGGAACTTATTGCCCATTTGTTGCTGTCTATATGGGCAACTTGTAGCCCGGGAACCATTCTTAATAATTCAGGTATGGAGGTAAGGCCGCTTCTTCTTATGTCCTCGGATGTTATGACATAAATTGCAGCATCTGCATCAGCC
>JAMOUE010000508.1 GCA_027068235.1 Deltaproteobacteria bacterium
ACCCGAAAGTCATACTGCTGGACGAAGCGACAGCCAACGTGGACCAGGAGACGGAAGCCTACATTCAGGAATCCCTGAAGAAACTCATGGAAGGCAGAACAGCCATAATAATCGCCCACCGCCTTTCCACTGTCAGGGAAGTGGACAGAATTCTGGTTCTATACTATGGAAGGTTGATAGAAGAGGGGAGCCACGAAGAACTCATGGCAAAGAAGGGCTTTTACTATCACCTGTATCAGTTGCAATTGGAGGTTTAGGTTAATAACTGGTAGGTATTAATTACATAAAGAGCAGTGAAGATGAAAATCATCGAGAATGTTATCATCGTAATTCTTTCTTCTGCAGTCATTTCCTTATCTACTATGTAATATTTTTCAGTAGCCCCAAACATTGTTGCTATGAAAATTGCTTTAGTAGATTTTAGCTTTTTGCATAGCGGATTTTCAGTGCATTTGTACCAAATAAGAAAGATTAAATATAAGGCTATAATCGGGAGAATTACTTGAAAGAGCACCCATATGCTATGCGAATCGTATTGCTGTTTGGAGGGGAATATTAGAGGAAAGGCTACCAGATATTCCCTCATTGATTTTAGGACGTACTCATTTATACTGGCACAATCCAAAATTCTCGAGAGCATGATAAAATTATAAAGCATGCACAATTTTCAAAATTGTGTTATTAAAATTTTTTCACTATTCTGCGAGCCGCGTTGTTGTTTTTGTAAGTCCATGATTCTGGCAGGGTTTTCTCAAATCGTCTTTCTTTATACTTTCGGCCATGATAACCATAGACCTTGACAGGAGAGAGGGATTGGCTATCCTTTATCTCAACAGACCCGAAGCACTCAATGCGATGGATGAGAAGTTCATAGATGAATTCAGGAGACACCTTTTGATTCTCAAGAGGGACCCCGAAGTGAAGGTGCTGATTATCGCAAGCAAGAGCCAGAAAGCCTTTTCAACGGGGGTTGACCTTTCTATTTTAACCCGATTTCCGGATACCCTTCGGGCGAGGGAGTTTGCCATCAATCTGGAGAAGTTGATGGAAGAGATTTTCGATTTCCCACATCCCACCATATCCCTTGTCAATGGGTATGCTCTGGGAGGGGGGTTTGGCAAAGCCCTT
>JAMOUE010000509.1 GCA_027068235.1 Deltaproteobacteria bacterium
TCCAATATCTTCAATGTTAAGAGTCACAACGAATCGGCCTAGTTCAGAAATTTCTTGTCTTTGCAATATCTTGTCATCCAGCGCTAACCCTTTGGCTTTAGCCCTTCGAACCTTCTCAACAATCTCCATAAGCTTGGGCTCGATGATAGAAAAACCAACGCCTAGATTGTGAAACTTGTTGTCAGTGAATATGGCACTTGTTTGACCAATGGTGTGACAATCTTGGCATCTAGCCTTGGTTCGATAGAGCTTAAGGCCTCTGATTGCCGCTTCTGACATGGCATTTTTTTCTCCACCATACATGTAACGATCAAAGGGAGAATCTCCAGAAAGGACGGTTCTTTCAAAGGATGCAATGGCCATAACTACATATTCGATGTCGATTTTTTCAGGTTGTATGTCAAAGGCCTTTTGAAAAAGTAGCGGATATTGTGGGTCTTTTTTTATAATTTCAATTATGGGCGCAAAATTTTTTAATCCATGTTCCACAGGGTTTAGAAAAGGTCCTTTTGCCTGCTCTTCTAGGGTTTTGACCCTGCCATCCCAAAACTGACTGTCATAATATGCAGCGTTCAAAACCGTTGGAGAGTTGCGGGTGCCTTTTTTCTTTTGTATTCCTTGGGCAATGGGCATTCCATCGGTAAATGCCTTTGCCGGATCGTGGCATGTGGCGCAACTTATTGTGAAGTCTGCGCTAAATCTTTTGTCCATGAATAGGAGCCTTCCAAGGGCTATTTTGTCTGGAGTTTGAGGATTGTCTGCAGGTATTGGAACGGAGGGTAGGCCAAGTGGCCTAATTTTTCCGTCTGCACCTAAACAGGCCTTGCTGTAAATTCCAAGCATCATTGCTAGTGCCAAAAAGGTAATCAGTCCCTTGCTCATGGTTGTCTTCCTCCTTTTTGTATAAATTTTTGGTTAGGACTTCTTGTTTCGAATTAATATTTAATGCTATTTTAAACTAATTAAGAATTATTCTTATTAGTTGGTCAAAAATTTTTTATGTCGTTTTCGTCTCCTCTTTTTTACAAAGACACTCCTTGCAGATTCCTCTTATTTCTACCTGATGGTCTAATACCTTTCCCAAAAGATTTATCTCTTTGGGCAAGGTTAGAGAGTCAAACTGCGGCCACTTGACATCGATTATTTTTTTGCAGATTTTACAGACAAAGTGATGATGCCTGGACAAATCTGGTTCAAATCTGATGTAGTCAAACACCTGGACTCTTTTGATAAGCCCCAGATATTCTAATGTAGCTAAAGTCCTGTAAACGGTATCAAGGGACATGGTGGGAACCTCTTTTTTAAGGCGTTCATAAAGGGCCTCGGCAGAGGGATGATCTTTGGCCTCCATGATGGCGTTATATATCATTATCCTTTGGTGGGTTAGGCGCAGGCCAGCTTTGTCAAAGACCTTTCGAAGATCTTCAAGAGATAGCTTGGTGCCTGTTTTATGGATTTTTTCCTGGTCGTTTTCCATAGGTAGACTTTTTTAAGAAGAATTCTTAATTAGGAATATCATAGAACTAGATTTTGGGCAATGAAAAAAATAAAAAAAGCCGGAGTTTAGAAGCCCCGGCCTTTGCAGCATCCTACCAAGTGCAAGTGCAAGGGATGGGTCTTTTAATGAAAAGAGGAAACCTTGAATTTCCTGATGATTTTCTCCACTTTCTTTGCCTTTGCCTGGAGTTCGTCCATGGAATTGAGCGCTCTTTCGGCACCTTTGGCGTTCTGGAGAGCAACTGAAGCCACTGTATCCATAAGTTTCTGAAGAGATGAGCTCCTTTCTTTCTGTTTGGAGGTACGGCTTGTAATCTCATTGGAATTGAGCACCACCTTGTCCACTGTCTCCACGGCGGTCTTGGTGGTAAGTGTAGTTGAATTGGCAATAGAGCTGATATCATCACTGAGTTTTTCAAGTTCTAGTATGGCCTTTTCTGCCAGCCGACGCCTTTCAGCCTGTTTATTAGTCATATCCACAATGGCTCCAGACTGGATTTTCAGGCTTTCCATAGAAGACAAGAGTCCCTGAATGGACTTATTCTGTCTGCCAGAGATGGCAGCAATACCTACAGTAACCTTACTGCTATTTTCCACTGTACTTAGGAGCTCAGATAGGGTTTTTTCACTTTCGGCTGCAAGTTTAAGTCCCTTGACAACACTGTCACGGCTGCCTTGTATGAGGCTTTCAATTTCCTTTGTAGATTCACTGGTCCTGTCTGCAAGCTTTCTGATTTCCTCGGCAACTACGGCAAAGCCTCTTCCATGTTCTCCTGCCCTTGCTGCCTCAATTGCAGCATTTAGGGCCAAGAGGTTTGTCTGCTCTGCAATTTCAGAGATAAGGTCAACAATCTCCCTGACCTGTTCGGAACTTCTGGCAATCTCTTGCATACCCTTAACAGTCTCGCTCATAGCTGCACGACCTTTTTGGGCGCTGTCCAAGGTCTGTTTTGCTTGAGCTGCAGCATTGTTTGCCTCTTTTGCCATCTCTTCAAGCTCTGTGGCCATGTCATTAAGGGCCTTTGCCGTATTCTCGGCTGCTTCTGATTGTTTTACAGCCCTTTCCTGAACCTGTTTGGCTGTTTCACCCATTGCTGCAACGGTTTTTGCCACACCTTCTGCTCCCTCTTTGTTTTGGGCAGACACTTCTGTGATCTTTGCATTTGTTCTGGCCATCTCTTCAATAACTTGGGCAGCTTCTTTGGCTAATTTTGCAGATGATTCGGCATGTTGCGCAACTTCATGGGCTGTCTGGCCCATGAGGGCAACCCTCTGGCGGACTTCATCGGCCCTTCTTGCCTGCTGGGTGGCGTTTTCTGTAATACGTCTGGCAACCTCATATACTTCTGAGCTTGCCTCACTGAATTCTGCAGTGGTCTGGATGACATCTTTAAAGGCATCCTGAAGACTTGCCAAAAATTTGTTTACCGATTCGGCCATCTCACCTACTTCGTCTCGACTTTTTACCTTTAATCGCCTGGTAAGATCCATGTTTTTGGCAGTAGAATTGAGAAACGTGGCAGCCTCTACAATAGGAGTTGCGACATCTTTGTTGAGGAAATAGGCAAGAAGCAGAAGCATAATAAAGACAACACCGTTGGCAATGATAGTTGGTTGCAGCAACTCCTTCATTGAGGAAAAAAGTGCGTCTTCAGAAACATATGATACTGCAAAGGCATTTTTGCCTGTAAGCTTTTTCCATTGTCCAACATTATGTGAGGCTATAGCTACATTGTCATTGTCATCACTAGCCACAATTATGGTTTTAGAGGTTGCGTCTCTCATTTTGCTCCATAGCCATGGAGGGGCTTTGGCACCTATGCGATCTTTGTTGGGCCCCATAACGATTGTTCCGGCTGCATCAACAACCAGGAAATTGGAATTGGTCGCCCATTTTTTCAGGTGCCCTGTCATGGAATCAGACAGTAAAGAAGCAATAAGTATGGCCTTTTTACCTGAGGGCGCTTGTATTTTTCTTATGAGCAGGAAGGTTTTTCCTCCACTTCCAAAGGGATTTGGTACAGGCCCAACCAGTTTGGGCCCCTGTTCTGTAGGAGATATGGGAATACGCACCCGTTTGCCAATTAGGGAAGAGCTGCTGGCTGCTATGACGCTTCCCTTTTGGACAACAACAAGCCCTTTGTAATAGGAATATTTAGATGCCATGTTTGACAAAAGGCTATTTGCCCCTGAGAAACCATTGCCTTCAACTGTAGCTGTTTTGATAGCGTCCAATGTAGCAAGGGTCTCTAGGTCGTTTACCCTGTTTTCCCAGTAGCTGTTAAAAGATTCTGCAAGTCCCATGGCCACAAGCTTTAACTGTTTTGCACCATCTTGCTTGAGGAGTTCGTGCATGGAATAGAAGTGATAGGCCTGGGTCGCAAGAGATACCAAACCTGTAAGAAATATAAGGAACAAAACCTTGTTTTGTATCTTCATATTTTTGAAACTTGTAAAATGGCCTATCATAGAATTTTTCCTCCTGGTGAAGAAACGGCAAAATTTGGTTTTATTTCTTGGTTTGCAGGCATTGTTTTCGCCTTAATGCATTCTATTATGAGTTTTACATCGATAAGGGGTGTGATTTCTGATTCTGAAAGATAAACGTGGCACGATATTATGTTGTCGATAATACTATCTTCCTCCTTCAAGGTGCTTCCTAGATCATAGGCGTGAATATCTTCAATTGACGCTACTTGTTCCACTTTCAGACCAATGTTTTCTTGTTCGGCCTTAAGGATGATAACGGTCTCTCTTGTCGGCACCTTTGGCGATGTTTTTTGAGGCCAAAATGTTACTACAGGAACAACGTCTCCTCTTACGTTAATTACACCAGCCACCGTCTCTATAGAGTTGGGTAAAGGAGTTATGTTGATAGAACGAACAATCTCCTTGATTTTTCCAAGTTCACATGCCCACTTTTGGTCATTAGCCTTGAACACAAGGGCTTTTCCTAGGCTGACTTGATTTTTGGGGCTATCTGAGATCAAAAATTTTCTCCTGGAACGGAAATTTTTCTCTTTTTCTTTTCGGTAATGGAAATGTAGAACTTAAACAGTGGCATGATAGAGAAAAATAGCCGGAAAGCATCTTTACGCTCACTGCCGCAAATCG
>JAMOUE010000510.1 GCA_027068235.1 Deltaproteobacteria bacterium
TATCTGGTTCTTGTCCGGCAAACGCATTAAGCTTTCTAGTTTTCAGGCCAAGGGCATCAGAAAAGTGTTCTTCAATGCCTCTCAATAAAGATGTGCCGCCACTAAGGAATACACAGGTTGGGAACTCATCTTGTGCTGCCCCAGATTGGAAGAAACTAATGGCCTTTTTGATCTCCATTGCCCAAAGGCCTGTGATCTCTTTGACTACATTGGAAATTTCTTTAGCCAGCACCTTATCCTTGGTTCCGGCTATCTTGACGGCCTCGGCCTCATCTCGACTTATGCCTGTGGCCTCTTGGATTGCTTCAGTGAGTTGTTCTCCTCCAATTGTCATATCTCTTGTAAAGATAGGCATTCCTTTTTTGACGATGTTGAGGTTTGTCTTGCTTGCTCCAATATCTATTAGAACCGCAGGTTCCTCTACGTCACCAAAGGCTAACTCAAAGGCGTTGACTAAAGTAAAGGCATCAACATCAATAACTGTTGGAGTGAGGCCAACCCCTTCAAGGAGTTTGGCATATTCGTCCACTATCTCCTTTTTGGCTGCCACCAAAAAGATGTCACTGCCACCGTCTTCTTCTGGATACGTTTGAAGTACACTAAAATCTATGTACACGTCAGAAATCTCAAATGGTACGTACTTTTCAGCCTCCATAATGAGATTTTCTTCCATTTCCTTTTCATCCATATAGGGTACGTGAATCCTTTTAACGATGACTGAATACCCAGAAATAGAAGTGGAGGCCTTTTTAAGTGAAGGCTGCAGGTTTGATAGGAGTCTATCCAAGACATCCTGCACTACATCGTGTTCCTTTATTGAACCATCAACTATTGCCCCTTGAGGAAGAAGAGCCCTTCCAATCTTTTTGACCTTCTTTTTTGAACCATTATTACTAAACTCCACCACCTTTAATGTGTGGGAGCCAAGGTCTACCCCAAGGGTGGGCTGCGGCTTCTTTTTGAATAGTTCTTTTAGGTTGAACTTTTTCATGTCTATTCAGTATTTTCCCTATCTATTCATGTTAGTATCCTGTTCGGCATCAAGAAATTTTTTCTAAAGGAGTTCAAAATACTTGTTTAAAAAAATTTGAAAGTTATCATTACAGACCTTAAACTCTCACT
>JAMOUE010000511.1 GCA_027068235.1 Deltaproteobacteria bacterium
TGCGTATTCCTTGTTTTAAAAGATTAGTAAGGAGTTAAATAAAATGAGAGAAATTGATATAACAAGGGGAATAGTAGAGAATCATGTTCGTGATTTTTATAACGCATTGGAGAGCGATGTAATCATTGTTGGCGGTGGGCCTTCTGGCCTGGTAGCTGGCGGCCTGCTGGCAGAAAAGGGTATAAAAGTCACGGTGCTTGAAAAGCGTCTTGCTCCTGGCGGCGGTATTTGGGGCGGCGGCATGGGTTATAAATATGTCATTGTGCAAGAAGAAGCTGTCCATATGTTGGACTATTTTTCCATTCCCAAAAAGGAATTTGAACAAAATTTCTATGCTGTGGACTCTATAGCACTGGCCTCGGGCCTTATTTTTGGTGCAGTCAGCAGAGGAGTCAATATCTTTAATCTGATAACCGTGGAAGATCTTCTCATAAGGGAAGGCCGCGTTGCAGGCGTAGTTATAAACAATGTTTTTGTACAGATGAACCAATTCCCAGTTGATCCTCTTACCTTGGAGGCAAAGGCGGTAGTGGATGCCACAGGGCATGACCATGATGTGATAGCCACCCTTGCCAGAAAGAATGACGTAAAACTGAATACTCCTACAGGCAAGACCCTTGGGGAACGTTCTATGTTTGCCAAATCCGCTGAGGAATTGGTGGTGGAGAATACCAAGGAAGTGTACCCTGGTGTGTGGGTCTGCGGAATGTCGACCGCCTCTGTTTATGGCGGGTACCGGGTGGGGCCTATATTTGGGGGCATGCTGCTGTCTGGTGAAAAGCTGGCCAACATGTTGTTTGAAGTTTGCAGCAAGTAGATGAAGGATAAAGCATGGCAAAATTCCGGCAGTTTAAAAAGATCCAGTGGGATATTGCTTCATATAACATCGCTGCCAAGCCCCTTTGGAATTGGTGATCTAGGTGAAGGGGCTTTTGCCTTTCTTGATTTTCTTAAAGATTCTGGGCAGTCAATTTGGCAGTTTCTGCCCATAGGTCCCACCTCACTGGGACTAGACAATTCTCCTTACACCAGCCTTTCTGCCTTTGCTGGCAATCCGCTGTTTATATCTCCTAAACTGCTGTTTCAGCAAGGCCTATTGACCAAGAGAGAGCTAGATGAT
>JAMOUE010000512.1 GCA_027068235.1 Deltaproteobacteria bacterium
CTCGTTTACCGCAGCAAGCACCAAATCTTGCAGCATTTCAACATCCTCTGGATCAACCACCTCTTTTTCAATAGCAATGGATACTATTTCCTGCTTGCCATTTGCCACGGCTTTAACCATACCGCCACCTGCTGTGGCCTCAACTGTTTTTGATGCAAGTTCCTCCTGGGCTTTGGCCATCTTATTCTGAAGTATTTGTGCCTGGCGCATCATCTCTTTCATATTTGGGTGCATTTTATTTTCTCCTTTAACGACTCTTACTTTTTATTTTGAAATCTAGGTTTCACATCTGCAATTTTGGCTTCAAATATACGAAGTGCCTCCTGAACCAAAGGCGAATTTAACAAATCATCCTTTACGGCCTTTCTATCACTAACGTCTTTATCTGAATCATGCATTTTACACTTGCTGGAATCAACCTTGATATGCAGCTCACGTTTCCAAAATTCCCTCGCCAATGACTCGATCCGAGCCTGATTATCACTATCGCATAAAAGATCATAATTCATTCCTGGGCTACAAGAAATAACCATTTCAGATCCATTGCTATTGGACTCTATTTCACAGCAGGCCAAAACAGGAGCAAGTGACGGGCGCCTCTGTTTTACAAATTCCAAAAAATGCTCCCAACTTTCCTGTTTATCTGTTTTATCATCATTCGCTGTTACCCTGGTTTCAACTATTTGCTCCCTACCTTCCTTTAGAGAAGGTGCAGATGATATCTGGGCATCCGCGTCTTTGCTTTGCTCACAAATTTCTTCAGGCTTTTCTGTAAACACCTGATTGCTAATTGGTTCTACCTTAAGGGAATTTATTTTATCCAAGATCTTATCAATTGGCACCACTTGCTTTTTAATAGCAAGCTTTATAAGCAACATTTCAAAAACCATGCGCGGAAAAGTACTTCTGGCAATAGTCTCCTGCCCTTTCAACAAAATATCCAAAGCCTGATAAAAAAGCTCCTCTGGCCAGTTGGAACATCTAGCATAAAGCCTAGAAGCCTCTTCTGAAGTCAAATCTATCAATTCATAGCATGCCTCAGGACCAACTGCCTTCAATACAGAGAGGTCACGGAAAAAACGTGCAAACTCTTCTGAAAACTTAACAATATCCCTT
>JAMOUE010000513.1 GCA_027068235.1 Deltaproteobacteria bacterium
CTCCTATATCAGAAGAATATTTTGCTAAAAAGGCAGAGATAGCCGTTACTGCTATTATTATGCAAGATTTTATGCAGCCAAATAAGGCAGCTCAGATATTGTTCTCAAATTTTATTGATTCTATGTACTTAAGGTATAAAGCGGCTGGCAATGCAACAATGCTTTTAAATGAAGAATATCTGGAATTTGGTGTGAGTCTTTGTGCCGGTTCTACTATTGTTGCTGAAGACATGATGGCGAATGTTTATGTTTTAACCATAATCTTTGCTCGTCCAGCTGGCCCTCAACCCAATTGGATACAATGTGGCCATGTCTATTTTGATAAGAATGCTAATGGCCATTTTGATGAGGGCGAGGGACTAATAAATGTGATGATGACCACTGGAGAGGACGAGTTGCTGGCCATAACTTCTCATGATGGAAGGTATTGTTTTAGGCGTCCTATTGGTAGTTGGGTGCTTTATATCGAAGGTTATCCATTTGAACAGGATTACAGAGCCTATAATATTATTTTAGAAAATTCCAGGAGAGACGGGATATTATACGTAGATTATCCCCTGTTATTGACGCAATCTTTAATAGATTTTATTAATAATAAAAAATAATAAAAGATGATAAAAAAAGGATGCTCTTTAAGCTTATATCGACTTTTTAATTGGCCTGTTATTATAACCTTGATGTGCTTTATATTAATGCCATCTCTGTGTAAAGGCGGGTTCTTTGGCAGCTCAGACGAGACTGTTCTGAGAGAAAAAGTCGAAAAATATTGGAATTCTAAGTTGACAGGTGACCTTATTACTTGCTATCAATTAGAGGAGCCGAAGTTTCAGAAAAAAGTACCAATTAGCCAGTATGTTAAGGGCGGAAATATTATTTATAAAGAGATAAAGGTAGATAAGATAAAGATAGAAGGTGAAAACGCTACTGCCACAATTAATTTCAAGTATATAATCCCAGCTCTGGGTAGTAGAGTGGTTTTCTCCGATACCCTTCAAGATGAATGGGTAAAGTTAGATGGAAAGTGGTATCATCATAGAAAGATTGAAGTACCAAAATACAAAAGAAAAAAGTTGAAAGGAGGTGATTGAAAGGAGGGTATAGCAAAAACTTTTGCGTAAATAATATAGTAAAGGGAGTTAATTATTAAAAACCACAAAGAAAGGAGTAAAATTATGAAAAGATTTGCAGGATTTCTCGCAATGATTGGCCTGATGCTCTTTGCTGTACAGGCCCAGGCAGTAACCCTTGGACAGTATGCAAAAGGTGCACTTGTTCCATCAGTAATCCATGATGGAGCAGCTGTTGACACAGTTGTAGGTATTCTTTGTCAGATAGATTGTACTACACATGTTTCACCAACTGATGATGCTAATACAAAAGTAAAGATCCATTGGACCTTCTTTGATGTAGATAGCCATCATGTAACAGATGGAGTTATTGGTTGTACTGATGATGACCTTGTTGGTTTTTCTTGGAAGGCTTCAGCAGGTAGGAATCTTGAAAATGTTCCTGGATATCTTGTTTTTCAGGCACAGGGTGAGATAGCTACAATTAGTGCAAATGCTTTTCTCGTTGACCAAAACAAGAATGATGCTATTTTTATTCCTGTAATTCCTCTTACAGCTGCTGACTTTGCCGGCGCTCCAGCAACTGAGCCTGATGCAGTAATGGCACTTACCAATGGTATCAGGGGCGGTACACCTTTTGATGTCCGCTATTGGATGGATCCCACTTACAATGCAGGAACAAGCATCGTTGTATGGCTCGTGGATCCTTATGTAAATGCTGATGGTAAGGCAGTTCCTGTGACCGTAATGGCATGGAATGATAACGAAGTTCCAAAGTCTATCACTATCAGCTTACCTCATGAGCTTAACAAGATAGTACCTTGTGAGATTCCTGGTATGCCTCTTGATTTTGTCGATGGATTCATTTCAATGGCAATGCCAGCATCAATTGATGGATTCGCATACTCATACATCAGCAGCTCACTCTTTGGCGCACAGCAGACACTGCTTGCCGCAGAGTGTGGTGATGTAAGGGCACCTTCAACTCCAACCCCACCAGCTGACTGTGGTTGCCAGGGTGCTGGATACTAATTCGATATAAGAATTAGATAGATGCAAGAAAAGCGGGAGCATTAGCTCCCGCTTTTTTTTATTGTCATATGAATGTGCTGCAAAGTCTTTACAACAATCGTTTCCTCTTAGCCTTATGGATAAAAAGGGATTTAAAGGCACGGTTTGCCGGCTCTATTATGGGGCTTTTCTGGACCATAATCTTACCTATTTCTACAATCGTAATTTATTATGTATTTTTCGCCTTAGTACTCAAGGTAAAGATTCCAGAGCTTCCCACTACTGCGGGTTACTTTTTCTATCTTTTGGCAGGGCTTCTTCCCTGGATAAGCCTCTCTGAAGCATTAAACCTATCGGCCAACTCGCTTATAAGTCAGGCTGGCCTTCTGAAACAGACAGTTTTCCCTATTGAGATTTTGCCGGCTGTGCCTATTTTTACTTCTTTGATTCCTCAAGTTTTTGGTACAATTATTTATATTGTTCTATTATGGCGTTTTGATTGCTTAAAGCCAATAGGGTTATTGTATCTTCCCTTACTATTTATCATTCAGGTTATTTTTACTGCAGGTTTTGGATATCTTTTTTCAGCACTATGCGCCATTTATAGAGACTTTGTCCAGATCATTAATGTTGGACTGCAGCTTTGGTTCTATGTAACTCCAATCTTGTATCCAGTTTCAATGGTACCGGAGAAATTCAGATGGGTTTTATTTTATAACCCTCTGACCTGGCTTGTTAAGTGTTATCAAGATATTTTTATAAATGGATTTTTACCATTAAAGGATCTTTTGATTTTACTTATCAGCACTTTATTTATTTTTATAGTTGGTTCTACAATTTTTTCTCTTTTAAAACCAGGTTTGACAGATGAGCTCTAAAAAACATCGTTATCCAATAGAGGTATCTGAGCTTACTAAGATATATCGTATTTATAAGAAACCCTCAGACAGGTTAAAAGAACTAATTTTCCGCAAAAGTTTTCATTTAGATTTTCAGGCCCTTAAAGATATATCCTTTTTTGTGCGGGAAGGTGAGACTTTTGGTCTTATTGGCGAAAATGGTGCTGGTAAGAGTACTCTTTTGAAGATACTTGCCGGTACGTTGAGGCCAACCTCTGGTGATTGTAAATTAACAGGGAGGGTTTCGGCTCTGCTTGAACTTGGTTCAAGCTTTCATCCAGAACTTTCAGGGCGTGAGAATGTCTATCTTCAAGCTGCAATCCTTGGACTTTCTAAAAAAGATGTAGATGAAATTTATCCTGAAATTATAGAATTTTCAGAATTAGATCCCATTTTCTTGGAGCGTCCTGTCAAGACTTACTCTTCAGGTATGTTTGTCAGGCTTGCCTTTGCCGTAGCGACATGCACCGACCCTACTGTTTTGCTCGTGGATGAATTTTTGTCTGTTGGTGATATACACTTTCAGAAGAAGAGTTTGGACAGAATAATGTCTTTCAGAAGGTCTGGTAAGACGATTTTGTTCTGTTCCCATAACATGTATCAGATAAGAAATCTGTGTCAGCGAGCGATATGGCTCAAGGATGGAGCCATTCAATCCATGGGTGAAACGGAAAATGTTGTGGCTGCTTATGAGCAATATCAGCGTCGTAAAAACGGTGCTGAGGATTCGGAACTTCCTATAGAGTTACCTTCTGAAGATCTTAATGAACAGTCCATGTTTGAATCATCACCCGTGAAGTTGAGGGATATAAAACTTTTAGATGAAGGTGAGAAAGAGTCACTCAAATTTCGATCTCATTCACGATTGTTCCTTCGGATTTATGCTGAAGTTATAGACACCACAGTTCCATTTCATGCTGCAGTAGTCTTGGAAAGAGATGATGGTTTAAAGATTTTTTTTGCATCGACCTATGCAGATGGTATGAAACCCATTTCAGGCCGCAAAGATGTCAATATAACAATGGAGATACCAGAGCTTCCTCTTCTTTCTGGGATGTATAAATGGTATGTCTATTTACTTGATGAACACGCCATACAGGTCTTTGATATGGCAGAGGGTATCCTCTCTTTTGTTGTAAGGGCAGATCCAAAAGAGATGTGTCTCGTTTACATCCCTCACAAGTGGTATGTTAGCCGTTAATAAAAAAAATTGTATATTAGTCACATATCCTGGCGAGGCGTTTACAGCCGACGTAGCAATTTTCAACGCAGCTCTTTTGTCATTGCGAGGCCTAGAAGGGCTGAAGCAATCTCCTTCGAAAAGGCTAGATGAGTAATAAAAAAGTAAAGTTGTTGCATTGGCGTGTAGGGATTGCTTCGCTTGCGCTGGCAATGACAGCAAGAGATTTATCATCTCTTTTGAACGCCTGGTAATAAAAAAATTATATAAGAGTTTGATTCAAAATGAGTGGTTTTATTGGTTTGCCTAAGGATATTCACAAAGGAAGTCTCCCACCTGGAATTGACCGAGTAGGGGAAGGATGCAAGCTTGCAGCAAGCGTATCAGTATATACAGATCTTTCCCATAAAGGGCGTGGCAC
>JAMOUE010000514.1 GCA_027068235.1 Deltaproteobacteria bacterium
GGGAAAGGGCCAACTTTAGTGGAGCGCTTGATGCCATCAGAGAGGCCCTGGATATTAGGCTTGTACCAATCACGCTGCCCATTGGAAGAGAAGAGAATTTCAAGGGAGTTGTGGATCTTGTCCAGATGAAGGCCTATGAGTTTACTGAAGACGGCAAAAAGAAACCCATGGACATACCTGCGGATATGGCTGATGAGGTTGAGGAGGCACGTAACAACCTTATCGAATATGCAGCAGAGTCTGAAGAGGAGCTTTTGGAAAAATTTCTTGAGGGTGAAGAGCTCTCATCTGACGAGATAATTTCAGGTCTCAGACAAGGCATCTTGGACGGAGGATTTATACCGGTAGTCTGTGGTTCTGCTACAAAAAATATAGGGCCTTCTATCCTGCTCGATTTGATAGTCAGCTTTATGCCTTCTCCTGAAGATCGCGGAGAGGTCACTGGTGAAGATCCAGAAAAAGGTGAAGAAATTACAAGAAAACCAAGTACTGATGAGCCATTTTCAGCTCTTGTCTTCAAAACACTTACTGATCCATACGCTGGTAGGCTCTCCATAATGCGAATCTACTCAGGGGTATTGAAGCCAGACAGCACCGTGTTAAATGCCAACAAGAAAGAAAAGGAGAAATTTGGCCCCTGTTTTATCCTAAAAGGCAAACAGCAAGAAAATATCGAAGAGGCTTGCCCTGGCGCTATTGTTGCCCTTGCAAAGCTGAAACACACTGAAACAGGTGACACCCTTTGTGATCCGGCTTCTCCTATTGTCTATCCATTTGTAGAGTTCCCATCCCCTGTTATAACCTACGCATTGAAACCAAAGAGCAGGGGAGACGAAGAAAAGATTACTCAGGCCCTTTCACGCCTTAGAGAAGAAGATCCTACCCTACAGGTCACAAGAGATCCTGAGACAAACGAGCTTCTCATTTCCGGGCTTGGTCAGATCCATATCGATGCCACAATAGAGAAGATGCAGAGAAAGTTTGGAGTAAGCGTGGATCTGACTACACCAAAGATTGCATATCGGGAGACCATCAAGGCCCCTAAAAAAGGCGTTATCTATCGTCACAAAAAACAGACTGGAGGCGCTGGCCAGTTTGCAGAGGTACACTTTGACATCACTCCACTTCCAAGAGGTGAAGGTTACGAATTTGAAGAGGCCTTGGTTGGAATGAACGTACCAAGAAACTTTGTGCCCGCTGTTGAAAAAGGTATTCAGGAAGCCATGCAGGCTGGGCCGCTGGCAGGCTATCCGGTTACTGACGTAAAGGTGCGTTTCTACGATGGTAAGTCCCATGAAGTTGACTCTTCTGAAATGGCGTTCAAGATAGCTGCCATCCAGTGTTTCAAAAAGGGCGTTCTCGAGGCAAAGCCCACCTTGCTCGAACCCATAGTAAAACTGGTTGTCACAGTACCAGAAGACAATGTGGGTGATATTATTGGCGATCTCAACGCTAGAAGGGGCAAGGTCATGGGAATGGAGCCTGGAAAAGGCGTCCAGACAGTTACTGCTCTCGTACCACTTTCTGAAGTCCAAAAATACGTCTTAGATCTAAACGCAATGACTGCTGGGCAGGGTACCTTTACTATCGAATTTTCTCATTACGAAGAGGTTCCACCCAACCTTATTGAAAAGATTGTCGCCCAGAAAAAACAGGAGGAAGAAAAGTAGTTGTTCAAGGCTGGAGTACTGACTGTAAGTGACAGCTCATTCAAGGGTCTCCGGGAGGATTCCGGAGGCCCTTTAATATGTGATTATCTTGAAAAGACTGGTTATTTCACGGTTGCGGCAAAGGATGTGTGCCCAGACGAGAAAGACCATATAGAGAAAATCTTGATACGATGGACTGACGAGCTTAAACTGGACCTGATCTTCACTACAGGAGGTACTGGCCTTTCTCCAAGGGATGTTACTCCTGAGGCCACATCTAGGGTAATAGAAAAATCTATCCCTGGAATCAGTGAGGCCATTCGTATCTTTGGACTCAAGAAGACAAGCCGTGCCATGTTATCCAGGGGAATATCAGGGGCTAGAGACACATGCCTAATTATAAATCTTCCTGGAAGTCCAAAGGCGATACGAGATGGCCTGGAGGCAGTTGGAGAGGTTCTTATTCACGCCATTAAAAAACTGCAGGGTGACACTACACCCTGTGGCGATACAGAAAATACAAGGTAACTAGATATGGAAATAGGAATAGTTGGTCTTCCAGGGTCTGGAAAGACTACCATCTTTAATGCGCTTACAGGAAGTGAAGCTGAGGTATCCGCCTTTTCTGGTGGCAAAAAAGATCCAAACATTGCACAGGTAAAAGTGCCAGATGAACGGCTGGACAAATTGAGCCAGATGTATAACCCCAAAAAGACAAGTCCTGCAATCATCCAGTATGTGGATCTTGGAGGCGGTTTGAATGCAAGGGATGAGAAGGACTCAATGGATGCCATATTGCGCCTTCTAAGGCCATGCGATGCCCTTGTGCATGTTGTCCGTTGTTTTGAGCTTGCCGGTCAGGCGCCAACTCCTCAGGATGATTTTGAAAACTTTGAGGCCGAGTTGCTCCTGACAGATCAGCTGATTGTAGAAAGGCGTCTCGAACGCATGGAAAAAGAGCTTAAAAAAGGGAAAAAAGGTAACCCCAAGGAGTTCGAGCTATTAAAAAAGGCCTATGAAATCCTTGATAGTGGCCGCGCCCTAAGAGAAGACGCAGAAATCAGCAATGCCCCTGAACTTAAAGGTTACACCTTTTTGTCTGCCAAGCCTTGCATAGTTGTCTTGAACCTGGGTGAGGATCAGGATGCTGACGACGTAAATATCGAATTACCTCAAGGTGTTGTTGCAGTGCGGATAAAAGGGGCCCTTGAGATGGAGCTCTCCCAACTTGATGAAGAGGAAGCAGAACTTTTCAGACAAGACATGGGGATTAATGAGCCAGCTACCTACATGCTCATAAGGGAGTCTTATAAGCTTTTGGGACTTATTTCTTTTTTTACAGTAGGTGAAGATGAGGTAAAGGCATGGACCATTAAAAAGGGAACCATTGCCCATAAGGCTGCAGGCCGTATACATTCTGACATTGAGCGCGGCTTTATAAGGGCCGAGGTTGTAAGCTACGATGATCTCATTGCAGCAGGTAGTTACCAGGCAGCTCAAAAGGCCGGCAAGGTGAGACTTGAAGGTAAAGACTATGTGGTACAAGATGGAGATGTAATAAACTTCAGGTTCAACGTTTAAAACAAAACGAAAACGTATAAAAATACATGGTGAAGTCCTGCTTTTAATTCCTTTGTTCTTTAGTATAATTACAGAAAAATATTCCTTTTTCCCCGAAACATAGAAACGGAACATGAAAAAAGATACCAAAGAAAGCCTTTGCAGATTTGGTGTATCTATTCCAAAGTCCCTTATAGACGCCTTTGACAACTACATAAAGGTAAGGGCATATAAGAACAGATCAGAGGCCATACGAGACCTCATACGCGAAAAGCTTGTTGAGCAAGAATGGGAATCAGATGTTCATGATAGAGAGGTGGTGGGAACCATTACATACGTGTTCGACCATCACAAGAGGGAGCTTGTTGATTCCATCATACGGATTCAGCATCAGTTTGCCGATCATGTAATTGCCTCTCAGCATGTGCATCTTGACCACGATAACTGTCTTGAAGTGGCCATAGTAAAGGGCAATCCTAGCACCCTTAGAGGCGTGGCTTACAAACTCAAGGCGCTGAAAGGTGTAAAGCATTGCCGCTTTACAATGACAACTACTGGTTCCTTTTTGAAGTAGGACCTCTCAAATATAATTCTTCAGGAGTGACAAATGGGTGAACAGCAGGAATTGTTCAAAGAAAAGGTGGATGTCTGCGATATCTCCACAGAGCTGAAAAGGTCTTATCTAGACTATGCCATGAGCGTCATCATAGGAAGGGCGCTTCCAGATGTGCGTGACGGCTTGAAACCTGTACACAGGCGTATTCTCTACGCCATGCACGAACTTGGCAACTCTTACAACAGGCCTTACAAAAAATCGGCCCGTATTGTTGGTGATGTTATAGGTAAATACCATCCACATGGAGACGCTGCGGTCTATGACGCAATAGTGCGCATGGCTCAAGATTTTTCAATGGGCTATCCCCTCATAGACGGTCAAGGAAACTTTGGCTCAATCGATGGCGATTCTCCTGCTGCCATGCGTTACACAGAGGTAAGGCTGACCAAGCTTGCCCATGAACTTTTGCAAGACCTCGACAAAGAGACCGTTGACTTTGTTCCAAACTATGACAATTCCCTTCTTGAGCCAACGGTGCTTCCTTCCAAGATTCCTAATCTGCTGATAAATGGCTCTTCAGGAATAGCAGTTGGTATGGCCACAAATATTCCTCCTCACAATCTTGGAGAGGTCATAGACGCCCTGCTTGCACTCATTAAAGATCCCAATCTGACAGTAACCGATCTCATGGAGTATGTGGAAGGGCCGGATTTCCCTACAGGGGCCTATATTACTGGAAGAAAGGGAATAAAAGAAGCATACGAAACAGGCAGGGGCATCGTCAAGATGAGGGCCAGGGCCACTATAGAACAG
>JAMOUE010000515.1 GCA_027068235.1 Deltaproteobacteria bacterium
TCTTGCGTATTCTGGCATCTTCAGAGGCTATGCCGCTAAGCCGTATTGATCTTTTGCCCCATAATTTAGAAGCCTTTAAAGAGACCCTTGAAATGCCTTATGGACTAATTTTAGTAGTAGGGCCTACTGGATCTGGTAAAACTACAACTCTTCATGCAGCTTTAGGCCACATCAATCGTCCTGAAAGAAAGATATGGACAGCAGAAGATCCAGTGGAAATTATGCAGGAAGGATTGAGGCAGGTGCAAGTAAAGCCTAGTATTGGATTAACCTTTCCCAAAATCTTAAGGGCATTTTTAAGGGCTGACCCTGATGTAATAATGGTTGGTGAAACAAGAGATGAGGAAACTGCTGAAACAGTAATTGAGGCATCTCTTACAGGACACTTGGTCTTCTCAACCTTACACACCAACTCTGCCCCTGAGACTGTAACAAGGCTGCTTGGAATTGGCATGGATCCCTTTAATTTTGCAGATGCCCTTCTTGGCGTATTGGCACAGCGCCTTGTAAAACGCCTTTGTCCAAACTGTAAAGAGCAGTACGAACCTTCTCAAGAAGAAAAAGAGCAACTTTTAATGGAATTTGGAGAGCACCCAGTAAAACCAATTACTATGGAAGACATAGAAAAAGGCACTTTCTTTAAGCCAGTGGGCTGTAGTGTTTGTAATGACACAGGATATAAAGGCAGAATGGCCATTCATGAGCTGCTTCTTGCTGATGATAAAATGAGAAAGCTAATTCAAACCAAAAGTTTGGTAGGTGATATTCGTGATCATGCCATGGAAACTGGAATGCTAACCCTGAAACAAGATGGCATCCAGAAAATTTTAATGGGAGAAACTGATCTCAAACAGGTAAGGTCTGCTTGTATTAAATAGCTCTATTCCAAATACATCCGAAAACATTAAGGGAAGCTTCTGGCTTCCCTTTTTTATTAAAAAGCTTATTAACAGTAAATGATCCTAAGTATGTTCTATAAAATTACTTTACTAGCCTACTTTTTTTAATATATTTAATTGTTAAAGTTAAAACTCATTTATTTTAAAAGGAGCGTTATATGAAAATTTTAGCTTTTCAAGGCTCTCCCCGCCTAGGCGGTAACACTGACATATT
>JAMOUE010000516.1 GCA_027068235.1 Deltaproteobacteria bacterium
TTCAGAGGAGCAGTTTGAGTTTGTAAAAGAGAGGATCAAACGGGAAGGACTTGAGGGCCAGGCAGAAGTTAGGCTCCAAGACTATAGAGAACTAGCGGAAACAGAAGAAAAATTTGACCGCATAATTTCCATAGGAATGTTCGAGCACGTTGGAAAAGAAAATATACCACTATTTTTCAAAAAAGCGCACTCCTTGCTGAAAGACTCTGGAGTTATGCTCCTCCACACAATCTGCCGCATGAAGCCGGCTGCAACAGACCAGTGGCTCACCACCTACATCTTTCCTGGAGGATATATTCCAGCAGTGGGTGAAATTACTTCTGCAGGATATGATGCACGCCTCCTATTTTTGGATGCAGAAGATCTAAGGCCCCACTACTATTTGACCTTGGGCCATTGGCTGCAGCGTTTTGAAAAAAATTTGGACAAGATAAGGGAGATGATGGGTGACCAATTTATCAGGATGTGGCGCCTTTATTTGACTGGTTGCAGGGCATCCTTCAGATATGGCCCTATGCACGTTATCCAATATCTTTACGCTAAAGGCCATGATATAAGAAAATGGCCCTTAACACGGGACTGGTTTTATAAAGATTAATAAGAGTAACCTGCTATGAAGGCGCATGCATAGCCTTTGCGTTAGAGATGGTTACCAGGGAGGTAAGAATATGTCGGCGTCTTTCCCATCCCAAAATTCAAGGCCAGGGCCGCCAAGTCTTTTGGCAATATCATCCAGCGCTTTTAAAAGCTCGCCGCGCCCTGTAGCCTTAGCCAAACGGTAACTTTTAATCAAAAAAGCTATTGCCTGCTCGGGTTTGTTCATAAGCGAATGTAGCATACCCATGTTAAATAGCTGAAGCCCTTCAGTAGCCCTGTCTCCTACTTGCTTTGTTATCTCCAGTGCTTCCTCATAATACTTTAGGGCTTTTTCATATTGACCTAAGGCCTGGTAGATACCACCAATATTATTAAGAGTAGCGCCTTCTCCTGCCCTATCTCCTACTTGCCGACTTATCTCCAGTGCTTCTTCAAGATACTTCAGAGCTTTTTCATGACCTAAGGCCATATAGATCATTCCAATATTATTAAGAGTAGTGCCTTCTCCTGCCCTG
>JAMOUE010000517.1 GCA_027068235.1 Deltaproteobacteria bacterium
TTTTCTCCTAATATAGAATACGTTGCCTATATTATAGCAGATATTAGCAATTATTCTATATACTTGATAAAATCAATTTAACTTTTGATTTTTGCAGAGGTCTCTTATAATGTGCCATGGCTCGGATCTCCTTGTTATATTAGGGTTTTTGCTGAATTCATTATAACAAAAGGAGAACCCCGAGCCTTCAATTATTTGAACTTACGGGCATTTTTATGCAACAGCAGTGTCCTGAGATAAAAAAGATAAAAGACCCTGATCTTCTTGAGGCGATTGTTGAAACAATAAAGGTTGCAAAGAATCTGGATGAAATAAGAGCCATGTACAAGTAAGCCAGTCAAGCTAATCCACTTAATGAAGTAACGCACTTTTAAGGGCAAGATATTTCCTAAAGGACTCTAAATCCCTATCTGCATACAAAAGGTGCAGGCCATGTTTTATGCAAAAGGTAGTATCAAAAAAGGACATCCTTTTTTATTTATTCCCTGTTCCTTTAGAGATTATTTAGAGCTTGTTGATTTGAATCTTTTTTGAATCTTATGTTTTGTTGACATCCTTATCAAAACTAAGCGTTCCATATCCCTGAAGTTTGCTTTTTGCGAGAATCAGAGCATCAACAAAGTCTATTTTCCGGCTATCAATAAGGGATAGTGTTTCAAAAAGAACAAATTTGTCTGTATTTACCACTCCTTTCAGGGTGAGAAGCGCTTTAAGATCATCAACAACCTCACTTACAGGAAGCTGATAAAATTTCGTCAACACAAAGAATGCTTCCATGAGCACAGCATCGAGAATGATGACCTCTATCTCGCCTGATTCCACAGCCCTGAAAATATCGGTAGCCTTATGCAGAAGCTCCTCATGATCGCCTATAAGGAAACGGATGATGATGTTGGTATCAACGAGATGAACCATACTTCTCTTTCATTGCCTTCATCATGGCTACTGTCCGCGCTGTCTTAAAATCAGTCTCTGCCTGTAGTACCCTTCCTTTATATTTACCTGCCAGACGTTTAACTACCGTACTTTTTTCCACTGGATATATTATTGCAACCAGCTCTCTTTTTCGTTTGTCCACTACTTCAATGGGCCTTGTAAGCCTCGTTAAAACCGAGGTGTTTTTCTGAATTTCACCTATACCTATACTTTTCATGTCGCACCTCTGTATATATATTAAATTCATTGTATATATATCGAGAATGTTGTCAAGTGAAAACCACGCAAAACTGGTTCATCATGAACATCATTTTGATCTTATTGCCAAGAAATTTCCTCTATCTTTGTATGAATTAGATTGCACATTTGACATACTTTCTGGCACTGTTTTACAGCATGCCTCTTGGATTCAGAATCATACTGCCTACGTTTCACAACTTTCATTACGGTCTTCTATTCTACATGTTTATAATGTTTTATCTTGCTCTCTAGAATTTCTGGGGAGGATCGCTAGCGTTTGTGTAGATTTGTGCCATTATTATTTTTCTTTATCTGGAGTAGAATGTTGCCGATTATGAAAGTTTAGCTCAGGAGAGATATATCATGGAACAGCTTGTACTGACACCAGACATGATCAAGGTTTTTGTCCTACTTGTTGCTGCAATAATAATCTTTGTATTTGATTGGCTGCGTGTTGATGTTGTTGGGATACTCATAATGATTCTTTTGCCATTGTGTGGGGTGTTAAGTGCAGAAGAAGCTACCGCTGGGTTAAGCTCCAACGCCGTTGTCTCCATCATTGCCGTTATGATTATTGGTGCAGGCCTTAATAGGACAGGGGTTATGGACGTACTTGCCAAGAAGATAATAAAGATAGCCGGCAAGAGCGAGACCAGGATTATGATAGTTATTTCTGCCACTGTATCATTCATATCAAGCTTTATGCAAAATATCGGGGCTGCAGCACTTTTTTTGCCGGCAGTATCAAGGATCAGTAGGGAACTTGGCGTTCCCATCTCAAGGGTGCTTATGCCAATGGGTTTTTCTGCCATAATTGGAGGCTGCCTGACATTGGTAGGTTCAAGCCCTCTTATAATGTTGAATGATCTAATGGGGGCATGGTGGAAGAATAATCAGGCCATGTTGCACGGTGCATCTTTTGAGCCGCTTGGCCTTTTCAGCGTAACCCCAATTGGCATGGCGCTACTTGCAGGTGCACTTTTGTATTTTGCCTTTGCTGGACGGTTTATTTTGCCTTCGTCTAAGCAAGAAGGTGAAGACAGGGAAAGGCTTAGCTCAAAAAAGGTGCGCGAGATCTACGAGCCCACCCTTGATCATGCAGTGTTGAAAGTTCCTGATGGATTCCCACCAAAGACTCTACAGGAACTCGACATGGGGCCGCGTTTTCATGTGACGGTTGTTGGTATCTTTAAGGCGGGAAACAAGAAGGCGAAAAATAAGGCAGACCTATCGCCTTCTGGCAATTCACTTGTGGAGCCAGGCGACTTGGTCGCTGTTATCTCTTCAAAAGAGAATATAGAAAGGCTCGCTGCCACTCTTGGGTGGGAGATACGGGAAATAGAGGACGAGTTCACACAAAAGTTTATAGGTTCAGAATATGGAATCGTTCAGGGAATAGTGCCTCCTGGATCGCCTTTGGTAAACCATACAATGGAAGAACTGGACTTCAGGGATCGTTACAGGGTGAATGTGTTGGCTGTTTACAGGGGAGATCAGGTACTTTATGAAGGGTTAAGCAATTTAAGGCTGCAAGCTGGAGATGCAGTGCTTCTTTTAGGTCCTTGGCAGAAGCTTAGAAAAATAAAGAAGAATCTGGATCTGGTCTTTACTGAAGAGCTGAAAGGGGAGGAAAGGGCGCCGGAAAAGGCTGTGCCAGCACTTATTTGTCTTGGAGTTGCCTTGGCCCTTGCCATGATCTTCAATGTCAAGTTGTCCATCGCACTTTTTACCGGTGCAATTGGAATGGTACTTTTCAAGGTCATCTCCATAGATGATGCATACAAGTCTGTAGATTGGATGACTATCTTTCTTCTCGGAGGGTTGATTCCACTTGGCGCAGCCTTTGAAAAGACCGGAGCAGCAAGCTTCATCGCCATGAAGATTGTTAGTATGATTGGTGAGTTTTCTACTGTAACTCTCCTTTTAACAGTGGGAATCTTGACTTCGTTTTTCTCACTTGTGGCCTCAAATGTAGGGGCCACTGTACTTATGGTGCCCCTGTCTATGAATCTTGCCTTACAGGCTGGAATTAGCCCCGTCCTTGCTGGTCTTACAGTAGGAATTGCCGCTTCAAACACCTTTATTTTACCAACCCATCAGGTCAATGCCCTGATAATGCGTCCAGGAGGATACAAGACCAAGGATTATGTGCGGGCAGGCATTGGAATGACAGTTATATATCTAGCAATAATGATAACGGTTATTTTGGCATTGTATTAGCTGCTCACCCATAGGTCCCAGGCAATGGCAAGCATTGAGAAAAAGAAGATCACAAAGTAATTCCAGCGCTCCTTTGAAACGTAAAGGCTTGAGACAAGATATTCTAGCGCCACATAGTCTTGCTCGCTTAATGTCTTTCGTTTTTTGAGTTTGTCCATAATGTCCATGGCCAAAATGAGCCTTCTACGTCTCCAGGTAATGAATGTTCTGAACAGGAAAAATAGCATATTGCCTATTACGCCAATATACCAGTAGATCCTCACAAGCTCGGGGTTATAAAGGCGTGCAATAAGAATAAGCCTGATAGAAAGGGCTCCTGTAAGTCCTACTGCAAAGGCCAGCCATGTTACCCACGTAGGCATTTTATGCGGCATCTGATACGAACTGTTTTCCATCATGAAAAAAGGATAGCCTTCCTGAACAGCAGCTTCAACCGTTTCATCTCCATGACAATTTTTTGTCTTTTATCATTGCCAACGATTTAGCAAAACTTATTCTTAAATGGAGTAGGTTTAAATCTTTAGAGCTGGAGGCAACCTAATGAGAGGTAAAAAGATAGGATACTTGGAAGCAGTCTCTATCGGTATTGGTGGAATGATAGGCGGAGGCATATTTGCCGTATTGGGCCTTACAGTAATGTTGGCACATGGGGCAGCGCCTTTGGCATTTTTGATTGCTGGTCTTATTGCCCTTGTTACTGCCTATTCCTATGCAAAACTTTCAGTACGTTTTCCAAGCGAAGGCGGAACCATAGAATTTATTGTTCAGGCATTTGGAACCGGCATTGTTCCAGCCTGGTTAAATACCCTGTTACTTGCAAGTTACATCATAATGCTTTCTCTCTATTCATACGCCTTTGGCAGCTATGGTGCTGTTCTTATTATGGGAGCTGAAAATCTATTTGCCAAAAAGCTTCTAACAGCATTGGTAATTGCTGTGTTTACAGTGCTAAACCTCCTTGGTGCCTACATTGTTGGCAAGGCCGAGGACTATATGGTCGCCTTCAAGGTGTTCATACTGCTTTTCTTTTCAGTTGTTGGGTTCCTTACAATTGATCCTACACGGTTGTCGCCAAGCGATTACCCGCATTTTCTACACATATTTACTGGAGGGCTTATTATCTTCCTGGCCTATG
>JAMOUE010000518.1 GCA_027068235.1 Deltaproteobacteria bacterium
GGCACAGATTTGTTGTGGAAGTGGATTTGAATGCAGGAAAGAGTGAATTTGGAATGCTTACTTGTGATTTTTCTACTGAATATGTCCAGATTAACGCTGATTACAGAACTTAAGTTTTACTGTACTGTACCAACTAGACTACATGAAATAGAAAGGGCTTCCTTTTTGGGGAAGCCCTTTTTTTTCGCTCTCTATTTAGTTTTTGGCTGATGTCTCGTTTTCTGCCCAATATCTCTTGATTTCGCTAACAAGCTCTAAAAGGGCATCCATTTGGGGCTGGAGATTTTCCATAAAGAATTTGAGTCGCTCTTTCCGAAATGCCCCCTTTTGTGTCATTTTTACAAGCTCCTCAGCCTTAGCATGGAGATTTGTATGAATATGTCTAAGTCTATTAATTATATCTGATGGGAAGTCAGAGGAAGAAGAGATATGTTCAAACCATTTACCCATAAAACACTTGGTTGGATTTAGCTCAACGTCTGGTTCTCTATCTTCCATAATGGCAAGACGGATGTTTTCAGACCATGTAAAGTGTGCAAGTATTGCTCCCATGAGTTGAGCCTTTGGAAGTGTATAAGGAGCAGCTTCGTGGAGGACTTTGGTGTTACAGTTGAAAAGAGAGGCGATTTCGTTTAATTGATTAGAAAATGCCTCTACCATTGATTTATTTACCTCTATGGTGTCAGCTACAGCAGAAAAGTCGTTTGCCTGTTCAGCCAATTTGAAGGCCTGCGTCTCTAATGCCCTAACTTTATCAGCCCCTTCCATGACACTTTGATTGATTTCAGATACAGTTGCAGTCTGTTCCTCTGCTGCACTTGCTATAGTGTTGGTGAAATCGTTTACTTGGGCCACTGTTTCTGTAATCTCTTCTACAGATGAGACGGCCTTTGCAGTTCCAGACTGGATTATCTGTATCATTTTTGTGATTTCTTCAGTGGCTTCTGATGTTTGTTTGGCAAGTTCTTTTACCTCATTTGCAACTACAGCAAAGCCCTTTCCTGCTTCTCCTGCACGTGCAGCCTCTATCGTGGCGTTTAGTGCAAGAAGGTTGGTCTGATCGGCAATAGAGTTTATTACCTGAATGATTCCGCCAAT
>JAMOUE010000519.1 GCA_027068235.1 Deltaproteobacteria bacterium
TTTGAAGCCTCTAGTCTATTTCTTTTTACAGCACCACTATAAAGTATCTTTAGCCGTTGTTTAAGGGCCTTTACGATCTTACTTCGAAAGAGTGAATCATCTTCAGATTCAAGTATTTTAAGAAGAGCTGCAACCCTGAACCGGTCCATTGCAGGATAACGGGCCGATAATTGGTCAGCATGTCCTCCATACTTTATAAGGTCTTGCTCTGGGTTTAGCCCAACTGGTTTCTTGCGGCTGATTCTTAGCCACATTTCATAGTCTTCACATGCTGGGAATTCAGCTTGAAACATGCCAAAAGCATCGAACAGTTCTCTTCTAAGTATCACTGCAGAAGGGCTGATAGAACAAAGCTTCAGGCTTTTTTCCCATATCCAGCCCTCCTCTTTTGCATGGTGTTTACACTGATTGACCCTTTTGCCTTTTCTTATCCATATCTCCTGGCATTGGAGGATTTCAAAAAATGGATTCATCTCCAGATACTTGGCCTGATTTTTCAGTTTTTTACTAGACCATTCATCATCTGAATCTAGAAGGGCAATCCATTTGCCCGATGCCTTTTTGATACCGACATTTCTGGCTCCTGCCACCCCTATGTTCGATGGAAGACGCACCAGTTTTATGCGTTCTTTTGTTTCATGGTCCAAACTGGCATCCAAGGGCGGATCTGAGCCATCGTCAACTACTATTATCTCTTTTGGCTGGTAAATCTGATTTAAGACAGACTCAATGGCTCTTTTGACAATGACAGGCCGATTGTGTACTGGGATGATGACAGAAGTCTCCATATCCCTGGCAGAAAAACGGAGAAAGTGAAGGAGTCTTTTTATGGTCTTTCGTACCCGTGCGATATGTCTTTTAAATTGCTGTTTTGTGGAGGAAGAGCACAAATCTGTAGGGATCTTGATTGCAGAAAATGCAATATTGTGTTTGTCAAAGATCTGGTGTTGGAATCCAGCCTCCATGTCTACAACCTTACTTATGCAAACCGTATTTATGTATAGAGGACGAAGAAGGCTCTCTATTGCACCTTGAACGGTTTTCAAATGAGTGGGTATGGGAAATGGAGGTGGAAAAAGGCACTTTCTCCACTTTCCGTCTGCAAATGTTTTTGTTGCAACAATGGCCGTATCGTTGTTAAGGGAGGTGGAGCAGTTAAGGCCACAGGCCCCAATATTTACTACTGCAAGAGGGGTTAAGAGTTTGCATATAGAAAAGGCCGCATCTATTGCCTTCTCCCTGCCAACGCCTGTTATGACAAAAAGGATTGATGAGCGTTCTGGTCTTTTTTTTAATGTGGAAAGAATGCCGCTTTTCAATGCATTTACCGTTACAATAGGCCAGCCAGCGGCCTTTATAAACTCTATAGGTAATTCTTCCTTGGAGGCAGAGGTAAAGACAAGTTTTACTTTAGGCTGAAATTCTCTATATATGTCCATAAAAATAAGTACTTAAAAGGGAGCATTTAGGTAGCAAATACTATTATTCCCGCTGTGGAGAACTTGACGTTGCCTTGATAACTGAAATGGATTTAGTCTTTTCTCTTTAAAACTAAAAGGCAAAGGGGATGTGTTCAATCTGTGGGATGTTATTTTTGTCAAAAGTAATGGCAACAACGTCAAATCTGATATTTTTATGCTCTAGCCGTCTTTTTTGTATGAATATTTGTGCAACCTTGCGGATACTTGCCTGTTTCCAGGGAGTGACAGCTTCTTGTGGAAGGCCATATTTTGTTGTTCTTCTACCTTTTACCTCAACAAATATAAGAAAGTCGTCTTTTTCTGCAACAATATCTATCTCTCCACTTTTGGTCCTGAAATTTGTCTCAACGATCTTGTAGCCGCTGGCTTTAAGGTACGCGGCTGCAAGTTCCTCGCAGGATGTACCAAAAGCCTTACTTTTGGGTATCAATGTGGAGGGCATCTTGAATAACGCCTTTGAAGCTTTTTCTATGAATTGCACAAGGCCCAAATTTTTGTAGAAGCGTTTTGTGCTCTTTGGTGGCGTAACCTTTATGTTTGTCAAAACGATAGGCTGGAAACTCTTCAGAGTATTCAGCCATTATTTTATCCCTGTAAACCTTGGCTACAATAGATGCCGCTGCAATCGAACAAGAGCGGCTGTCACCTTTTGTTATAACCTTTTGGGGTAATGGCATTGGAATCTGTTGATTTCCATCAACCAACAGGGCCTTTGGCTTTAAAGAAAGTCCTTTAACGGCAAGTCTCATGGCCTCCAAACTTGCCTGAAGTATGTTGATCTCATCTATCCTACTTGGCTCTACCCTAGCTATTGAGACACTTATGGCAACGGAATGGATCAGTTTTGCAAGGCGTTGCCTCTGGGTGGGAGTAAGTTTTTTTGAGTCGGTTATACCGTGAGAAGAAGATATATCTTCAGGAAGGATAACTGCCGCTGCTACCACAGGACCAGCCAGGCATCCCCTGCCAACTTCATCCACTCCGGCAGCTGGCCACAGCCCCTGGTCCTGCAGTAAGGTTTCAAAATGCCAGGCCCCTTTTCCCCCTTGTTCAAGGTTTTGATCAAACAGGGACCTGGACAAATTACATTGTCCTCTTGTTCCTGATTTTCTGTCTCATTGCCTTGCCACGTAGCTTACGCAGATAAAAGAGCTTTGACCTGTTGTGACGACCGGTTTGAACGATTTCAATCTTTTCGATTCTTGGTGAATTGACAGGAAAGATCCTTTCAACCCCTACGCCATAAGATATCTTACGTACAGTAAAGGTCTCGGAAATGCCACTTCCCTTACGGCTTATAACCACTCCTTCAAAGACCTGAATCCTCTCTTTTTCAGCAGTTTCCCTTATTTTTACGTGGACCTTGACGGTGTCTCCTGGCCTAAAAGGTGGAATGTCTGTTCTCATTTCTTCAAAGGCCAGACGGCGTATCACATCCATTTTATTGCCTCCTGATTCCTGAAATTCTGTCAAGCGTGATGGCAACGGCACTCCTAACGGAAAGATGATTGTAATTTGTAGGCCCGTAAATAGGGCAAATTATACCGTCACACTCCATGAAACACTCTTCGTGGAGACCTGAGGCCGTTCCAAAGAGCAATAATATACATTCAAACTCCGAATTGTACACTATTTTTTCAAACTTTTCCCATGAAGTGCAATCAACGGTCCTGCGTGCAGATGTGGCAAACACCCCTAATCGCTCCCGTGATACATCAATAGAGGATATTGCCTCTTGGATGGAGTTTACCACCTGTATCTGTTCAAATGCCCTTTTGCGGTCAGGGTTGAACTTGGCACCTGCTCCAGTAAGCCAATGATCTATGACCCTGTGGGCCAGCGCCTGTTGATCTTCAGACGGTGTTACTACAAAAAATCCCTTTGTGCCATAAGTGGTGCAGCTTCTTGCAATGTCGTGGATGTCTAGGTTGGTGATGGCAGAGCAGATCTTTTCTCCTTGACGGTTAAGTACAGGATAATGCACAAGGGCCAAATAAAGGGATGCGCTCATTTTTGTTCATCCCTTTTAAAACCGAGTTTTTTCAAAATCTGGTAGTCTTGGGGAGTGAGTTCCGCCTTGTCTAGTAGCTCTGGTCTGCGTTTTAAGGTCAGCTCAAGGGATTTTCTTCGCCTCCATTCCTCTATCTTTTTGTGATCGCCACTTACCAAAACCTCTGGAACTTCCATGCCCATAAAAGATCTTGGTCTTGTATAATGAGGGTGTTCAAGAAGTCCTGTGGCAAAAGAGTCGTTTGATGCAGAGTCTTCAGAACCAAGGACCCCAGGTATCAATCTTCCAACTGCATCTATTAACACAAGGGCTGCAGGTTCTCCTCCTGAGAGTACAAAGTCTCCAATGGATAGCTCCATGTCCACAAAGCGTTCTACTATTCTCTGGTCTATCCCTTCATAACGTCCACAAATAAGTATAATCTCATCGTGTTTGGAAAGCTCCGTTGCCAGTTTATGAGTCAAAAGACGGCCAGATGGAGAGAAAAGGATGACAGGAATATCTTCTTTGCCAGCCTTAGTTGTTATTATTGCCTTAGAAAGTGGCTCTGGAATCATTACCATTCCTGCTCCGCCGCCGTAAGGTCGGTCGTCAGTTGTCCTGTGTCTGTCAGTGGTAAAGGCCCGAAGATCTACCGGCTGCACTTGTAGTAGGCCCGAAGATATGGCCTTGCCAATGACGCCATGTTTAAGAGGAGAATCAAAATATTCTGGAAAAATGGTGATTATGTGAAACTTCACTTCCTTGACCTTTTCTTGAATGAGGTGGAAGTCGCCTCCTTTAGTCCAGGGGGTAGGTTTACCAGGCAACGCCTATTTTTTGTATCTATTTGTTTGATAAACTCGTCTACCATGGGGATGAGCATCTCACGGCTAGTGTCTCGTATCACCATTACATCCTGGGCACCTGCATCTATTATGGAATAGATGGTGCCAAGCTCTGCCCCATCTTGGTCCACTACAGTCATTCCTTTAAGCTCGTACCAGTAATATTCGTCTTGATCCTGTCTAGGCAGAAGGTCT
>JAMOUE010000520.1 GCA_027068235.1 Deltaproteobacteria bacterium
ACGACAAAGATACCAAAGGCCCAGATGAAAAATCCTCCTCTTTTCATATGAGCACCGCTATTAACAATGGCAAAAGGTAAAAGATCCATGAACTGATATAAAGGAGCCTTATTGCATTCCTTACATCCCTTGCAACTGGAGGCCTGCCTTTTTCATTTATGTAAGGCAAGTTGTAGAGGGCTGTTCCATATACAGTAGGCCCGCCTAGGCTTACCCCAAGCACCTGTGCAAAGGCCGCCTCTGGAAAGCCTGAATTTGGACTCTTATGCACCTTGGCATCAGCCAGTGTTTTAACCAGGCTCCTGACAGGAGATGTGCCATTAAAGAAAAGACCGGCAAAAGAGATGACAACTGCTGAAAGCCTTGCAGGAATAAAGTTTGCCACATCATCTATGCGTGCTGCAGCCTTTCCAAACTGTTCATAGGTTTTGTTTCTATAACCTATCATAGAGTCAAGAGTGCTTGCCATCTTAAATGCCATGCACATTGGCGGCCCTCCAACAACTGCATAGAAGACTGGAGAACAGATGCCATCCACAAAATTCTCAGACACAGTCTCTATAAGAGAACGACATACAGCCGTTTCATCCATATGGGAAGTCTGCCTGCTAACAAGCATGGAAAGCCTTTTTCTGGCAAGGGCAAGATCTCCCTTTTCAAGAGGCTCCAAGACCTTAAGGGCCTCCTGGGAAAGACATTTGAGACAAAGGCTGAAGTAGATACATCCAATGGAAAAGGCCAGGTAGAAGATGAAAGAGATGGAAGCAAGGATGGAGGCAAGGATAGAGACCAAAAGATAGGTGGACATGATTAATACGGTGGACATGATGAGTCCGGCTCGAAATGGAGTTGTTTTAAGCAGTCTTGCCCTTTTTTCGCCAAAGGAGATGGCAGCTCCCATGAGCCTTATTGGATGGAGGGGATGGTCCTTATCACCAAAGATTACATCTGCAATGATTCCTGAATAGATGATAAGCAATGAAAAGGGCTTGGAAACAAAGGGTTCAAACATCAATCAGTCTCAAAAGTTCTTCAACATTGGAGTTGGATTCAAGCCAATCAGCCAGCTTGTCAAAGTGATTAAGACGGTACTTTCTGTAGTTTAGGGATGGCGGATGCAGACTCATTCCCTTTCTCTTTCGTACAAAATTGAGAAAAGAGCGTCTGAAAGTATCATTGTCAAAGATACCGTGGATGTATGTTCCAAGGATACCGCTTTTTTCATTAAACACAAAGACTTCTCCATCATGAAGGTTAACCGCTGTCATATTGGAGGCATCTTCATGAAGCCTGGTTCTTCCCATGTGAATCTCATAACCTCTGACTGATATGGGCTTTTCTGAAAGGGCCTTACTGTGAATAGACATCTCTATCTGGCGCAATGCCTTATGGTCAACCATCTCTGTAGCAATTGGCAAAAGATCAAATCCGAAATGGTGCCCTACCCTCCCGTCACTTCCAATTGGATCGTGGATGATAGAGCCTAACATCTGGAAACCGCCGCAAATGCCAGCAACCACCCCTCCCCTTTTGACAAAACTGTGAAGGGCCTTTTCCCAGCCTTTCTCCTTTAAAAATTCCAAATCCGAAGTGGTTGCCTTTGTGCCAGGAAGTATGACAACATCGGCTCCTGACAAGTCTTCAGGGTTGTGGCTGAGGATGATTTCAACATCGGGTTCAAGGGCAAGGGGAGCAAAATCTGTAAAGTTACTTATTCTAGGAAGTCTTGCGACTATGACTTTTACCTTCTCACCACTTGTTTCCTTGAAAGATTCCAGATTTCCGACAAAGACTCCATCCTCTTCGTCAACGTGAATGTCGTAAAACCAAGGCAGAACACCAAGAACGGGCACTGGCACCATTTTATAAAACATCTCTATTCCAGGCTCAAGAAGACGCACATCTCCCCTGAATTTGTTGATTAAAAAGGCCTTTATCAACCTGCGGTATCTATCTTCAACAAGATCGTAGGTACCCTTAAGGCTGGCAAATACCCCGCCTTTGTCAATATCTGCCACAATGACCACGGCAGATTCCGCATAGGCTGCCATCCTCATATTGACTATATCTGTCTTTCGAAGATTTATTTCAGCCGGGCTTCCTGCACCCTCTAGCACTATGACATCATACTCAGCGCTCAAGCTGTCGTAGGCCGACCTTACCACCTGCCAGTGTCTATGGAAGCGTTCATAATAGTCCTTAGCTCCAAGGTGTTCCTGGGCCTTGCCCATGAGGATTACCTGGCTCCTAGAATCTGCAGATGGCTTTAATAACACAGGATTCATCCTTACATCTGGCAAAAGACCGCACGCCTCTGCCTGAAATACCTGTGCGCGCCCCATCTCCTTTCCATCAGCCGTAACAAAGGAATTAAGGGCCATGTTCTGGGCCTTAAAAGGCGCAACCCTGACCCCTCTCCTTGCAAGCAATCTGCACATGGCCGCACAGACAATGCTCTTTCCAACCCCAGAGCCAGTTCCCTGAAACATTATGGATCTTGCCTTAGACATGGGTGAAGAAATTAGAACAGCCATTAAGATATGGCAATAAAAAGAAGCTCACGACCTTTTTATGCAAGATTACCCGGCCATTGCAGGCCTTGGATGATTGCTTGGAATGGAAAAGGCAATACCGAGGAAGGTTAATAAGAAAACTAATGAAAAAATTGAAATTGATTAAAATAGTGGTGGGCGGTACTGGGATCGAACCAGTGACTTCCACCGTGTGAAGGTGGCACTCTCCCGCTGAGTTAACCGCCCGTTTTGGAAAAACTTTAATCAAAAGTAATAAAGATATGTCTACACCTTGTCAACTGTTAAAATTAGGGTAAAAGTGGCGCGAAATTTTTGATTACAGGGCTCTCTACTCCTTTTGGAAATGAAGAAAAAGCATCAGATACTCAACAATATTTTGGATGGCCAAGGTCTTTTCCTCTGGGATGCGCATGGAACAAACTCGCCACTAGATAAAGGGTGTCTTCTTTTTTCAGACCCTGTAGATACAGTTACATTAGATCCATCTTCAACACATGGAGACGTTGAGCGGCTATTTAAGGAAATAGAGCAGGCTTTAAGGCGTGGATTGTACGCAGCAGGTTGGATTTCCTATGAAGCTGGTTACCTTTTACAGCCAAAACTTGCCCCTCTTGGCCTACTAAAAAGGCCATCTGTTCCAATTGCCTGGTTTGGGTTTTATGAAAGACCCCACAACCTACCAGAAGATTTTCTGGTGGAAAGGGCTCTGCCAGGGCGTGTCCCTATTGAGCTGTCCCTTGATACTACAAAGGAAGAGTTTTCAAAAGACATTCAGCGAATCCATGATTACATAAGAAATGGAGACACCTATCAGATAAACTACACCATTAGGGGCCATTTCAAATTTCATGACGACCCCTTTTCCCTCTACTGTCTGCTACGACAAAGACAGAGCACTGGATATGGGGCCTTTTTAAGGCCATTTCAAGGCCTTGAAGTGCTTTCTCTTTCTCCTGAGCTTTTCTTTGCCACAGAAGAAAACAAGATATGGTCAAAGCCAATGAAGGGGACAGCTCCACGGGGGCAGAATCCACTGGAAGATGAAAGGATTGCCTTTAATCTCTCAAAAGATGAGAAAAACAGGGCAGAAAACGTAATGATAGTGGATCTATTGAGAAACGACCTTGGAAGGATATGCCAAATAGGCACTGTAAGGGTGCCAAAACTTTTTGAAATAGAACGATATGAAACGCTTTTTCAGATGACATCCACTGTTGAGGGCACTCTTAGAGATGGCATCTCATGGTATGAAATATTTGAGTCCATCTTTCCATGTGGCTCCATTACAGGTGCACCTAAGATCCGTTCCATGGAGATAATAGCAGAGTTAGAAAAGACGCCTCGCAGTATATACACAGGTGCTATAGGCTATATTACCCCGCAAAACAGTGCTATTTTTAATGTTGCCATTCGTACCATCACCCTACTAAATGGAAGTGGAGAAATCGGGATAGGCGCTGGCATAACTATAGGCTCCTCCCCTTCTGCTGAATACGTGGAAACCGTTTTAAAGGCCAGGTTTCTTACGGAAAACATAGTCTAAAAATGGAAACAGAGAGCTTTTACCTTATAGAGACCATTTATTGGAAAGAAAAAGGTGCCGGTCATGGCAGTTTCCATCTCTTAGACTACCATTTAAAACGAATGGCATCGTCTGCTAACTACTTTGGCTTTCCCTTTGAGAAAGAGCGTTTTTTAAAGGGCCTTGAAGATACGAAAAAAAGACTCCTTGCCGCCTCCATAAAAGAGCAAGTGGTACGTGTAACAATGGACTCCTCCGGGCTCTTTAACATAGAGTGTTTGGATGTGCCTTCTCCTCCAAGGACACCGGTCAGGATAGATATTTCAGAGCAAAAGGTTGATAGCTTGGATATCTATCTCTATCACAAAACCAGTGAACGTAACCTCTTTGACCTTGAACGAAAAAGGCTTGAGCCTCTTGGCCTGTTTGAAACCTTATTTATAAATGAACGAGGAGAGTTGACGCAGGGAACAATTACCAATCTGTTTCTAGACACAGGAGAAAGATTCCTATTAACACCAGCCTTACATTGCGGGCTATTGCCAGGGACTCTTAGACAATATCTCCTTGACAAGAAAAAGGCAAAAGAGGCCATCTTGACACCTAACGACCTAATTTCAGCAAAAAGGATACTTATTGGCAATTCTGTAAGAGGCCTGCTTGAGGCAGTTTTGTGATATCACTTGAAATAGCAAAGAAAAGGCTAAATTCACCTCCATCATTGTTTTTTTACGAGGCAAAAGCGAGCTTAACTTTCTTCATTTGACACTCAACAACCTCTTCCTAAAAGGACCTTGGTCAAACAAGGGACTATCAGATGAAAGGGCGTCAAACCTGGCGTTTAAGATCAGAAGTTCTCCTGAAATTTCAGGGTTTGCCAGTTGAAATATTATCCTTTTAGGATATATGGACCTGCTTTTTGTATCAGTAAAAAATTCAACAGCAAGTGTCTTTGAAAGAAATCTTCTAGGAGCCAAGTTGTTATTGTACTCAAATAATATGGGCATTTTCAAAAACTGTGCTTCAAAACAGATATCTTTTTCATCTTTAAAAGATGATGGGCACACAACCTGCCTCATATTGCAATAAAGTGAAGGCGACCACGGGTTTAGAAGCATTTCTATTATCTTTGTGGCAGTTGTTACATCCATGCTTCCATAACTTGTAAAAAAACGTTTACCCTCAAAAGTCTTACGGGATCTTGGTAGATATATCCAGCACTTATCTCCTCTTACCAATAGGTCAAATACTGTTATACCAAGGGCTGCAAGGCCTTTTATTCGAAGGAAAACCTCATTGTCTCTTGAATGTAGCCAAGCCTTTATCTTTACAGAGGGCAATTGTTTGGTCTTAGTCCTCATCTTAAGGCGCCCTTCAATGGTGATAGAGTTGAGTTGAAGGGCTCTTTGTTGAAGAGCGTGCAGGAAATCACCACTTATTTCAACTGGCGGTAGAACTGGTGTACCACCTCGTTGTAGTGGCGCACATCCACCAAAAATAAAAAGGAATAATAATAGGATAACTAGGAAAAATCCCTTTAGATTTAACAATTGGTTCCTCTATGCGTATGCATTATCCTTTGCGCGAAAGATCTCTGCACTCCAGCCCTGCATGGAAAAATATTTGACCATTTGAAAGCCATGTCTCTTGAGCCTTTTGGAAATATCATCTCGGCAGCGGTGGCTATGTCCAGACAAAACAAGCCAGCCATTACCATCAAACCTTGATATCATAGATATCATATCTTCAAGCATTTCATACAAAACAGAGGGAGTGAGATTGGCAACAATAATATCTGCTTTTTCAACAGATAGTTGGTCAATAGGTGAAGTAGTAAACGATATTTTTGTTGCAACACCGTTTATTTTCGCATTTTTTAAGGCAGTTTCTAGAATATCCATGTCTATATCTATGCCAATAATCTCTTTGGCATCAAGAAGAGCTGTCAGGATGGCCAAGATGCCTGACCCCGTACCTATGTCAATGACAGATGCCCCTTCTATCTTCCCCATATTATGAAGGTATAAGATGGCCTTAAAGGCAAGCTGTGTAGAAGAATGAAGACCGCTTCCAAAAACATCTTCACATACGTACATCGAGATTGTCTTATCAGGGGGATCTAGCTTAACCTTTTCCCCTGGAGGCAACAGTCTTACCTGCCAGCCTTTTGGCAATTTTATCTGCTGGCCATGATCAAATACACACTCGCAACACTCCTTATCAACAACCAAAATGTCAAGATTGTCCTTATTAGACTGTGAACTTATTGATTGGTTAGCTTTAGATGAAACAAAGGATATGAAAGGGTCAACAAGTTCTTCAGGAAGATGGGCCATTACACCGAGTCTGTTACTACTTAAGGACTCTATTTTTAGATTTGGAAATGTTAAACAGGAATCACTCTGCTCTAGAATCTCCTTGAGTCTTTTAAGGCTGTCTGTATCTGATTTTAAAATAACGGCAATGGAACGGTTACAAATCTTCTTCTGACTCATGCTCTAAATTGTACTTATGCACCTGCTTTTCAAGTGAAGAAAGCCTTTTTTTCAGGGTGGAAGCAAGAAGATCTGCATTTTTGAACTCCCTTAGATCAATGGCCAGTCTCATATCTTCTATACTTAGAGATATCTGGCTTGCGTCTTCTGTAAGCTTCTCTGCGTCTGGTGGGATCATGGCCTGTATTTCATCCATCTGGCTCCTTAGTTCTTGATATACCTTTTGAAGTCTGCTCGTCTCTTCTTGTATGTGGGAACTGGCGCACTTATAGGCAACGTCTGCAAACTCCTTTGTCTTTTTAGCGAGATAAATGGCCTTTCGATATTCCCTTTTGGCAGCGTATTTTTTGGCCTTTTTAAAGAGTATTACTGCTTCATCCCATTTTTTTGGGCAAAAACGTGGGCTGTCCAGCACAAGTGCCATATTTAATGCATCTTCTGCAATGGCCTTTTTTTGCCTCCAAGTGGTTCTGAGTTTTCCGCTTGGGGTCTTTTCTATAATCTTTTCAAGTTCAGCCTTTATCTCCCTTCTTATATCTTTTCTAAGCTTGCCAGCATCAGAAAAGTTGAACCCGCTAAGAAATATAACAATTAGGCAGTAAAGGAGATATTGTTTGAAAAGAATACAATACCTTTTGGCAAAGATGGTCTTCATTCCATTTAAAGTTTTCCCCCAAGAAAAAGGTTATTTTTTATATGGTCCCTTGTCCATCTGCGATCCCACCATTCTATTGGATTAACAAAGACACCGCCAAGCATCATACCAAAGTGAAGGTGGTCACCGCCAGCAAGCCCAGTAGAGCCTGTTACCCCGATATTTTGTCCCTTTTCTACATCCTGACCACTTTGTACTGACATCTGGCTAAGATGCGCATAAAGACTCATTAGCCCCATACCATGATCAATCACCACAGTGTTACCGTAGATACCGTTATAACCGGCGAAAACAACCTTGCCATTGTTGGCTGCTGGCACAGGGGCATGGGCAATAGATGCTATATCCACACCCATATGATAGGCCTGATCCACCTTTTTACCATGATAAAAATAGTATCTTTTATCGGCAAAGTCGGAGCGTTTAGCACCTTTAAACCTTACGAAGGCACCAGAGAACAATATCTTATCGCTGCTATCCTTACAAAATGACAGCAAAAAATCGTTATTTTTCTTACGAAGTTCATGATTTACTTTAATGAATGTCTCTATGAGGGTTGGTGCTGCCACTTCAGGAAATTGGCTTATAAAGCCTGGCATTTTTCGCTGTAGGAACGAATCCGATATGTTTATCTTGTCTTCCCTCTTGCGCCTAGGCAAGATGCTGTATGCAAAGCCAGCCATTCCCTTATTGCCTGCCATATCCACGGCTTCCACTTGCAGGGTCTTTGGTCTGTCCATATCGAAGGGTATTGCAAACAAGGCCCTATAGATGCCATCTTCTCCCTTTACAGCCTTGAAAAATACATTGTCCACACGCACACCGGGGTTTGTAACCTTCTCATTAACCTGGAAACTGACAGCACCAGAACCACCTACCCTAACGTTATGTATTGTTGATAAGACGGTGATGACAGGAGGCAGATAATCTATGTTCAAAGGAATCTTCAGTATTGATTGGTTTCCCTTGGAACCGTTTCTAAATGATGCATCAGAGGCACTTATAACGAGAACGGCTTTACCAGAGGCAAGTTTCAGTTTTCTTGGCTCTAACTGCCAAGTTAGTATCATCTCCTTTTCAGGAGATCCTGTCCATATACTTGATATATTGACGGCTTTTTCTCCAAGCAAGGCCTGTCTTTTGCCTTGAAGAATCTTTGCTTCAACAAGCCTGATACCAGCCCGCCTGTCTTCTACCTTGATTGCAATCTCTCCCTTTTGGCCAATTATGTCAGGAATCTTTACAGGAGTGATCTTAGGTGGGTCTCCTTCAAACAACTTGAAGCCTAAAAATGCCCCTCCTCCTATAGCGCATATTATCAAAAACATAATGAGATAAAAAAATATTCTTTTCATTTGGCAGCCACCTCAACTCCATTAAACTTATTCATGGCAGAATCTATGCCATTTTCTACAAATTCCCTAATTCCATCAGTAGCCAATTCCAGTACTTCTTCTATTACCCTCTTTTCATCATTTGAAAAGGTCCCTAACACATACCTATCTGCAGGAATCTCTTTGGGAGGACGCCCAATTCCTATCTTGAGCCTTGGAAAGTCTTTTGTTCCAAGGGCACTTATAATGGAACGGACTCCATTGTGCCCTCCATGCCCTCCATTTCGAGCAAATTTGATTCTTCCAAGAGAAATATCCAGATCGTCATGGACCACGAGTAGGTCTTGAGGATCAATATGAAAGTATGAAGCCACCTTTGCAACAGGCCCTCCACTTCTATTCATGTATTCAAGGGGCTTAACCAGGTACAACTTGGCGCCCCAATTATGATCTTGGGCAATGAGATAGTGTGGAGAAGCCTCCTCCTGAAAGGACAAAGAGTTCATGGAGGCAATCTTGTCAACCACCATAAAGCCTACGTTGTGCCTTGTATTATGATACTTACGACCAGGATTACCTAAACCGGCAATGAGGATTTTTTTCAACTAGGCTACCTCTGAAAATCAGGACTCGTATTCGAGGGCAAGGCACAAGAGAAAGATGAGGAAAGACTTGAGGGTGATTTTTTGAGGAGTATTTTTGTGCGCAACGCAGTCATTGGATGACAAGAAAATTTATATAGGGGAAAGCCTAACCTACTCAAGGAGGTTCAAGGAAAGACGAACCCGGCAAGGCGCAAACCCTGCCGGGTAGTTAGCCAGATTATTCTTCAGAAGAACCCTCTTCTGCAGCGGCAACCTCTTCTGTTACCTCTTCTTCCTCTTCGGCCTCTTCCTCTGTTTGGACAGTTCCTCCAACTACTGTTATCAAAGTGGTATCAGGTGGTTCTGTGAATTCTACACCCTCTGGAGGTGTAAGATCACTAATATGGATTGCATCACCAACATCAAGGTCACTGATGTCAACCTCTATTTCCTTTGGAATGGCAAGAGGCAAGCACTTGATGGTGATTGTTCTCTGGATCATCTCAAGGACACCACCACTTAGCTCAACGCCTTTTGCCTTGCCTACAGGCTTGATAGATACCTCTACCTCTACCTTGTCTTCAACGGAAATTGCATAAAAGTCGATATGGCGAACCCTGTCGTTTACTGGATGTCTTTGCAGCTCCTTTACCAGGGCAAGTCTTTCATCATCATCGAGTTTCAATGTAAAGATGACCTGCTCTCCCTCGGCCTTAATCAAAATTTTATCGAATTCATGTGCGTTTACACTCAGACTGATAGGTTCTATCTTTGGTCCATAGAGAACAGCAGGGATCCTACCGTCTTTCCTAAGTTTTCTTGCGACCCCTTTGCCGCTTTGTGTTCTTATCTGTGCATCCAGATCTATCTGAATCATTTTCTAACTCCTAACGTACTATTTTTTGTTGCAAGTTTCGGTCACACGAAAAGGGAACTGACCGAATCGTCGTCATGTATTCTGGAAATTGCTTCTCCAAGCAGAGGTGCAACTGTAAAGACCTTTACCTTGTCTCCAAGCTCCTTTGCCTTGTCTCCAAGGGGAATGGTGTTGGTAACCATAAGAGATTTGAGGACAGAGTTTTTGATTCGTTCAACGGCTGGTCCTGAAAGCACAGGATGGGTTGCACATGCATGAATCTCTTTGGCACCGTGTTCCTTTAAGGCTTTTGCAGCATTGCACAACGTTCCTGCCGTATCCACCATGTCATCCAGTAAGATGGCGATTTTGTTCTCTACATCACCTATAATATGCATTACCTGGGATTCATTGGCCTTTTCACGCCTTTTGTCTATGATGGCAAGGCCTGTCCCAAGACGTTTTGCAAAGGCCCTTGTCCTTTCCACTCCTCCAGCATCAGGTGAAACCATTACCACCTCATCCCTTGGGAACTCTTGGAGATGTTTTAGTAAAACCGGCGCAGCAAAAAGATGGTCCACAGGGATGCTGAAGAAGCCTTGAATCTGCCCTGCATGAAGATCCATAGCCAAAAGCCTTCTGGCTCCGGCAGTTGTAATAATGTCTGCTACTAGTTTGGCAGAAATTGGAACCCTTGGAGCTGCCTTTCTGTCTTGGCGTGCATAACCATAGTAAGGAACCACAGCTGTAATACGCCTGGCCGACGCCCTTCTGAGGGCGTCTATCATTATAAGAAGTTCCATCAAGTTGTCATTTACAGGGGGGCACGTTGGCTGAATAACAAATACATCAGCACCTCTAACATTTTCACCTATTTCTACAAAGGTCTCCCCATCGCTGAATTTTTTGACCTGTGCCCTTCCAAGCGGCATGTTGAGATAGTCGCAGATTTCCTGAGACAAGGATGGATGAGAGTTCCCTGTAAAGACCTTAATTTTGTTGATGGACATCAGCTTTCAGTCCCCCAAGCTTAACAATAGTTAAAAAATAAAAAGAACCTTCAGGTTCTTTAATTGAGCCATTTTAGAAAAGTGGCCTTAAAATCAAAAATGGCTGGGGCGGCAGGATTCGAACCTGCGAATGCGGGTTCCAAAGACCCGTGTCTTACCGCTTGACGACGCCCCAACTCACAATTTTTCACAATGGTCAAGTGTCTTTGTAACAAGACATTTGTAGCCCGTTCTTTCACCTACATAAGTTTGGGCTTCAAGTGCCTTTGCTTTGTTTTCAAATACGCCAAATACCGTAGAGCCACTTCCAGACATCAAGGACCTGGAGGCTCCGGCTTCTTCAAGGGTAGATTTTATCCTAGAGATAGCCGGATATTTGGCGCAAACCGTTTTTTCCAGGTCATTCACCCACTCGTAATGGGACTGAACCTTGCGAGGCTCAAAAATAGTTTCAACATCTTGTCTTGTCAACTTGAAATTCTCATAAGCCCAACGAGTACTTACAGAAAAATCAGGTAGTACAAGAAGATACCAATTGGAGTCAATGGGAAATTGTTGTAGTTCTGCGCCTGTGCCGGTTCCAAGGGCTCCAATCCAGTCGGAAACGAAAAAAGGACAATCAGCACCAATGGAAGAGGCAAGCGTAAAAAGATCCCTTTGTCTCACAGGTTCTCCAAGTATCTTGTTGAGCGCCTTTAAAGTGGTTCCACAGTTTGAGCTTCCGCCTCCAAGGCCAGCACCTGCTGGGATCATCTTTTGAAGTTTTACTTCAACGCTAAAATCAAGGCCTGAAGCCCTTTTAAAGGCCTCTACAGCCTTATAGATCAAGTTATCAGGACCACTAGAGAGCCACTCTGGGCCATCTATATGTATGTTATTCCTGTTATCCTCTTTCACTTCTATTCCAATGGAATCGCAAAAGGCTATCTTTTCAAAGACAGTCACTATTTCATGGTATCCATTGGGCAACTTTCTCTTAATGTATAAAAACCTATTTATCTTTGCAGGAGATTTAAACCAGTGCATTAGCCTGCTGCTTTTTTAACGTACTTCATTCTCAACTCAAACAGTATGTTATCGATAAGTGCCTGTTCGTCCTTTGACAGATTGCCCTGGGTCTTTTCCTTTAGCATTGCTATGGTATCAATGGCATGCCTGGCAAGATTCAGGTCACAAACTGTTTTGTCGCTACCTGGCTCTGGAAGCTCGCCAAGATGAACAAGGGCAGATGTATTAAGCGAAAGTATAAAGGTCGCAAATGTAACCTCTGGAAGAGGAATATCCTCTACGGAATCCCTTTGTTTCTTATCTTCTTCCACTTTGTTTTTTTCCTTATTCTCCATGGAGACACCTCCGTCAAGATGCTATATAGTATTTAGCAATGAGAGCAAAGATAACTTACTCCGTTCATTATGGGTAAGGCAAAAAAGTGCTCCCATTAATAAGTTAGCAACTTGTTCTTTTTGAGCAGATAGTATCCTACAATATAAATTAGGCAATCTCTTTTGATGAAACAAGGACCTTTACATTTTTAACAGATGGTTTTGTTGGTATGGATTTGTTTGATTCCTTAGACGATCTTTTTCCAAAAGGCGCCTTAGACGATGTATTTCCCAGGCAAAAGTCGGAAAAAAGTAATGAGAAGGCAAAAAGGCGCATTTGGGAAGTTAGCGAGCTGTTATCTCACATAAATACACTTTTTGATCTTGAGTTTGGCACCCTCTGGATAGAAGGAGAAGTAGGCCAAGTTTCTCGTCCTCCATCTGGACATTGTTACTTTAGTCTAAAGGATGAAAAAGGATGCATTAAATCTGTATGTTTTAGGGCGAATCAAGCATCATTTGCAGGGCACATAAAGGAAGGGAATAAGATCCTTTGTTTTGCCAGGGTTAATGTCTATCAGGCCCGGGGCGATCTGCAAATCATTGTAGATCATGTTGAACCCTGGGGCGAAGGCCGATTAAGACTGGAATTTGAAAACCTCAAAAAGAAACTTGAGGAAAAGGGCCTATTTTCAGATAAGTACAAAAAAGATATCCCCAAATGGCCAAGACGCATATTTGTTATCACCTCTTTGACTGGGGCAGCCTTGAGGGATTTTATAAAGACCGCAAGGTCAAAATTTCCTCCTGCTAAAATCACCATAGTACCTTCCATGGTTCAGGGAGCAGAGGCGCCTAGTCAGCTTATAGAGGCTATTGGTGTAGCTGAAAAATGCGCTATAACAGGCGATGTAATTGTGATAACTCGTGGTGGTGGCAGTATTGAGGATCTTTGGGCATTTAATGATGAAGCTCTTGCGCAAAGGATCTTTGATTGTAAGGTGCCAGTTGTCTCTGCTGTTGGACACGAAGTTGACTTTACCATTTGCGACTTTGTAGCAGATATCAGGGCAGCTACTCCTACGGCTGCTGCAGAACTGGTGTGTCCATCTTGTGACGAGCTTATGGCACGGCTTAACAGGACGACTTCAACTTTAATAAGTGCCATTAAACATATAATGTTGAGGTCAAACCATGAGCTGCATCTTTTAAATTCTAGGATGAAGCATCCTTTTAATGTGTTAGTAGAGCAAAAACTCAGGCTTGATGATATCCAAAGAAGGATGTTCGATACAGTTTCAAGGCTTTTTTCTCATAAAGATCAAAGAATTTCCTGGCTCTCTAACAGGCTGATCATGGGAAGCCCAGAGGTAATGCTTGGAATAAAAAGAGAAAAACTCAATGAGATAGTCTATAAAATAAAGGACGCATTGCTAACAAAGTTACATGAAAAAAAAGGACGATTTTTACAGGTAGATTCGCGGCTCAAAGCCACAAACCCAACTGCCTGTTTAGAACATGGCTTTGCCTTGGTCTTTGATTCCAGTGGCAAAATCATTACAAACAGTAACAGTGTAAAAGTCGGCCAAAATATTATTATCAGACTTTCAAAGGGAACATTGGAATGCATGGTAAAATCAAAAAAGAAAGACGCGGACACATGAAAATGATTACAGCCTTCAAAAAGGGGTTTTTATTGGGATTTATTCTTCTTTGGACCAGCCTTTCACTGGCTTTTGCAGGAAATGAGCAGTGTCTTGTAAGCTTCAAACCAGAACCTTCCAGCCTTTTCCAAGGTGGTATTGCAAAAATTGAATTTAAGGTTGCAAATGATTGTTTGTTAAAACGTATATCGTTTGGCCAAAAGACCGTTCCCTTCAAGCAGGATGAAAAGACAAAAGAGTTTGTAGCCCTTGTAGGGGTTGGCCTGAAAGAGAAAGAGAAGAAAAAGCCCATCACCTTTTACTTTTTGAAAAACGGCACCCATTTCAAGGTTTCAAAAGATATTCCTATCAAAAAGAAACAGTACAAGGCAGAGTATCTAAAAGTAAAAAAGAAAATGGTCTCCTTTTCAAAAAATACCCTTAAAAGGGTTCTGGATGATCAAAAGGCATTAAGAGAAGTATGCAGTAAAATAAGGCCAGTTATCTACTGGCAGGGAGGATTTATCTGGCCCATAAAATCAAAAATCCTTAGTCCTTTTGGTCTTAGACGCTACTTCAATGGCCAACCTAGGAGTCCCCATTCTGGCATAGACCTGAGAGCAAAGGAGAACACCCCCATAAAAAGTCCAAATCATGGTTTGGTGGTGCTTGTAAGAAATTGTTATCTGAGCGGCAACACCGTTGTAATCGATCATGGCGGAGGACTTTATACCCTGTATGCTCACCTCTCAAAGGTCAAGGTCAAACAGGGACAAATGGTTGATAAAGGGCAAATAATAGGCTTTTCAGGGTCAACAGGAAGGATAACAGGGCCTCATCTACACTGGGGTGTCAGCCTGTTAGGACAGAGGGTAGATCCAGCTATGCTTATGCAGCTTCTGGGTGACGACACGGTTTAATCTCAAAAGATAAAAATATCGTTATCTTCTAAGGACACTGTTATTAGTGGCAGCACTGAAGAGATGGCCGGCGAGGTCGTAAAACGCTGAAGTAAGTCCTATTCAATTATATTTACACTTCAACTCTATTGTAATAACTTGTGGACATCAAAGAAGGAGGTATCTATGAAAAAGCTTGGCATAGTCTTCACTACCATTTTGGCTGTAATGTTATTTTATTCTGTATCTAGTTTTGCAGGTGAAGTAATAAAACGGATCATGGATCGACAAGTCCTCGTTGTTGGCACTACAGGCCACTATCCTCCATTTTCCGTTAAAGACAAAAATGGTAAATTCATTGGTTTTGATATAGATCTTGCAACAATAATAGCCAAACAGCTTGGGGTAAAACTCAAGATCAAACAAATGGCTATCTCTGATCTGTTTTCTGCATTAGACAAGGGAAATATTGATCTGGCATTGGCAGGCATCACCATTACCCCCAAACGCAATATAAAGGTCTTGTTTCTTGGCCCATACTATGTAACAGGGCAATCAATACTTGGTAAAAGTTCAGTCGTTACCAAGATAAAGTCTCCAGAGGATATGAATCGTCCAGATTTCACCTTGGTGGTAGCACACAATACTACAGGTGAACAAGTTGCTAAGGCGTTAATACCAAAAGCGCGTATCATTTCAGTCTCAAACATGGAAGAAGCATTTAACATGGTTATTTCAGGTCAAGCCCAGGCCCTTTTTGCAGATGAACCCTTTTGCGTAGTGGCTGCCTTTAGAAATCAGGACAAAGACCTTGCAGTCTCTGAACCATTTACCTTTGAACCATTGGGCGTAGCCATGCCTGAGACCGACCTTTTATGGATGAATTGGATAGACAATTTCCTTATGAAACTAAATGCAGTGGGTGAGCTCAAAAAACTAAAAGAATATTGGTTCCACTCTCCAGAATGGATGAAAAATCTTCCTGAGAAAGAAAAGTTTATGTAAGACTTCTGTTAAGACTTGTGTGGGAGCACCTTTGAGACGACAAGATTTGTCTCAGTGATAACAACGTCAAGCATGTCATCTCTATTTGTGCTCCCTAAACTTACCTGCCTGAATTACCCCTTCCAACCTTGACGCCATGAAGGCTCGTATATAGCGTATCTTCAGCATGGCCAAGCATGCAATGGTAACTTCTCATAAAGTTCCCTGCTTCTAAGCCACGCCAAAAGATTCCGTCATGGGATAGACCAGGTCACTTGTAAAAAGGAACGGTCTTTCCATGATGTCACAAAAAATTTTAAATCAAGGAGGAAAAACAGTATGAAGAAGATTGCAATAAATGGCCTAGGCAGGATAGGCAGACTTGTTCTTAGGAACTACATAGACATGAAGCCAGACTCCTTTGAGATAGTGGCTGCCAACGACTTGGTGCCTACTGAGGATCTGGCCTACCTCATCAAGTATGATTCAGTGCATCGCAGGGCCCCTTTCGAAGTTAGTTGCGGTGAAGACTACATCCAGCTTGGAGATAAAAAAATCACCATTTTTTCAGAAAAGGAACCCGCCAAGCTTCCCTGGAAGGATCTTGGCGTCGACATCGTTATCGAGTGTACAGGAAGATTCACCAAAAGGGAGCTTGCTGCCAAACACTTGGAGGCTGGAGCCAAACGGGTAATCATAAGTGCCCCCTCAAAGGATGCCGACTGGATGGTTGTCCTTGGGGTCAATGAGAACGAATTTGACCCAGACAAACATCTCATAATTTCAAACGCCTCTTGCACCACCAACTCCCTTGCCCCGCCACTTAAGGTCTTGCATGACAACTTTGGGGTTGAAAAGGTCTTGGTTACCACCATTCACGCATATACTGCATCCCAGGGCCTGGTGGACAAGCCTGCCAAGAAAAGAATCAGAGGCAGGGCAGCGGCTGTCTCTCTTATACCAACCTCCACAGGCAGCGATATTGCCACCACCAGGGTACTACCTGAACTCGAGGGCAGAGTCAGGGCACTGGCAGTCCGGGTTCCCATTCCAGACGGGGCCCTTACGGATATAAGTGCCGTGCTCAAAACCAACGTCACGGAAGAGATGGTCAACAATGCCTTCAAAGAGGCTGCGGCAGGCCCTCTTAAGGGCATCTTGGGCTACACAGAGGAAGAGGTGGTTTCAATCGACATAATAGATGATCCTCACTCTGGCATTGTGCACGCCCTTTCAACCAGGGTTATCCAGTCAGATACCGTCAAGGTACAGGTGTGGTACGACAATGAGTATGGCTATTCCAGGCGTCTGCTCGATCTAATTACCGCCCTGGACCTTTAATATAGCAAACAGTCGGTTGGGCAGGGCACATCGTTCCTGCCCAACATCTTCCCTCCCAAAATCTTCTATAAGTCAGATGTAACTGTTATAGAAAGACTCTAGTATTACTGGCATCTTCCCAAAAATAACAAAATCATTGTTCCCATTGGAAAGAGAGCAAAACAAGTATAATCGCCATCGTGTGCGGCTACTCTCCCCTCGCAATGACGGATCATGTCACCAAAAACTAAAGAGCTTTCAGTGAAAAATTAAAAAAATCACAAAACATTATTGACAGAACTCTTGATTTGTGAGCATATAATTACTGATAGTCTTTTTTGGAGATTAAGGAATTAAAAATTAGGTCGTTTTGATTTGAACAGCTAAGTCAGCTGAATCACCCTTTGGGGGAGGTTGGGTGGAGCATTTCACTTTTTCCAATTTTTCCTTTTGCATCAGGGCAACTAGCAGGCTTTTACTTCCTGCCTACAAAGGCTCTGTGTTCAGGGGAGGCTTTGGCCATGCCTTTCGGCGGGCCTGTTGCACTGCAGGCATGAAGGATTGTAGTTCGTGCCTCCTTCGAGACAGCTGTGTCTATTTATGGATATTTGAAACACCAGTACCTGAAGACACTGCCCTTATGAAGAAATATCCGTCTGCACCCCATCCTTTTATACTCGAGCCCCCACTTGGAAGTCACCAAACCTATGAACCAGGAGAAAGACTCGAATTTGGCTTTGTCCTAGTGGGACAGGCCTTAGATTACCTGCCGTATTTCATATATTCCTTTAATCATCTAGGTCAAATGGGAATCGGGCGCAAAAGAGGCAAGTTTGTTCTTGAAAGTGTATCATGGAAACCATTCAAAAACGATTCTTCTAAAAGGGTCCTCTTTCATAAAGATAATGGGGAATTTACAAAACCGCCTGCACCTGTCACATGGCCGGAAATTGTGGAACAAGTGGCTCCAACAAAGGTCACACTCTCCTTTCTGACACCCACGCGCATCAAATACAGGGGAAGGTTCACTGACCAATTAGAGTTCCACGTGCTTTTTAGAAATCTCCTAAGGCGCGCATCCCTTCTTTCCTATTTTCATTGTGGATTCAAGCTTGATGATTCCCACTTTCCAGACCTTATCGAACAAGCGAAAGAGATAAGCATTTCAGACTCTAGGCTTCATTGGCACGACTGGACCAGGTGGTCCAACAGGCAGCAGACCAAAATGAAAATGGGTGGAATTATAGGAGAAATAACATATGAGGGAGATCTGTCACCCTTCTGGCCTTA
>JAMOUE010000521.1 GCA_027068235.1 Deltaproteobacteria bacterium
GCAGTTGAAGATATTGATCACACCAGGACCAAAACGAAAAGTCCGCAGACAAATGGCATCTGCGAGAGATTCCATAAAACCATCCTTGATGAGTTCTATAGAATTGCTTTCAGAAAAAAGATATATACTGATATTGGGGAATTGCAAAATGATTTAGATACTTGGATAAAGTGGTATAATGAAGAAAGAACGCATTCTGGAAAATATTGCTTTGGGAAAACTCCCATGCAGACATTTCTGGATTCTTTGTCACTTGTAAAAGAAAAAATGTTAGACAGAACCAGACAGACAAATTTACCTGCAATTACAAAGGTGTCAGATTAAGTCTAGTTCAGTACAAATAAAAAAAGGGGAGCCTGTTATAAAGCTCCCCTTTCCTTTTTTTAGTCTATTCCTAAGAACCGAGCCTTTGTCCAGCTTTCAGGAGTAGACTGTATCAATATATATTAAGCGGTTTTAAAACTCCGCATCATCTCTTCCAGACCATTTGCAAGGGAATTCAATTTCTTTGAGTAGTTGGCAGTCTCTTCAGCTACAGACTTTACAGAGCCTGCAAGATCAGCTGTGCTGGTGCTCTTTTCCTTAACACCCCTCACCTCTGTCTCTGCCTCTTCCATGTTAACACTTATTTCGGATACCGTTGCAGTCTGCTCTTCTGCAGCAGAGGCGATGGTGTTTGCAAGGTCGTTTATCTGACCTACAATGTTTGTAATCTCTTCCACTGAAGTTACTGCAACTCCAGTCTCTGACTGTATGGCCTGTATCATGCTTGTAATCTCATCGGTGGCCTCACTTGTTTGCCTTGCAAGCTCCTTTATCTCATTTGCAACAACTGCAAATCCCTTTCCGGCCTCACCTGCCCTGGCAGCCTCAATGGTTGCGTTTAGAGCCAAAAGATTTGTCTGTTCAGCAATGGTATTGATTACCTGGATAATGCTTCCAATCTTGTCTGAGCTCTCCCCAAGACGCTGAATCACCTCGTTTGCCTTATAGGCCTTTTCCTGGGCATCATTTGTTATGGCAGCTGTATGTGCAACGCTCTGTGCAATCTCAGTAGTTGCCTCAGTAAGCTCTTGAGATGCCCTGGTAACCGACATAATCCTGTCATCAACAGACTCAGCAGCGTGAACAACCTCATTTACTATCTCATTCATAGAGCTTGCTCGATTAAAGACTGTATGGCTGATTTGATCCAACTTTTCTGAAGAGCCCTTTATTTCCATAGAGTCGCGCTGAATCTCTTTCACCATTTTATTGAGCTTTTCTGCCATGCCATTAAGGGCATCTCCAAGCTCCCTAAGCTCACCTTTCACCTTTATATGCACCCTGGCCTTTAGATCACCCATTGCAATGCTTTCTATCATTGGAAAGAGTTTACCAAGGGGACGGAGCACCTGGACGTGGATAAACCAAATCGAAAAGAAAAATAGTACAATTCCTGTTACAAGAAGAGCAATTTCTATCTCTTTAAGCTGCTTGATAGACTCCATGGTCATCTTCTTATATTCCTGTGTAACAACGTTCGCCTGCTTGAGAAGAGGGATGTTGTTCTTTGAAAGATAATCAAGTGCATCTTTAATTTCAGGCGAATCCGGCTGGGCATTTACTACCTGTTGCACCCTGCGTTTGAATTCCTTCCATAAAGAGGCTAACCTATCCAACTCTTCCAAAACTCTGGCATCGGTAGTTGGATTCATTCCAAGTTCGCTACTTCCATTTTTAAGGATCATCAAGCTTTTCTGGAAAAGTGCCTCTGTTTTTGAAAGTGCCTCTTGCCACTTTTTGTCCTTAGTCAAGGCAAAAAGATAGGCCTCCTTGGTCATTTTTTGAGTTAGCATTCTCTGACGGCCTGCCATATCGATATACATACCGTCTTTTTCCTGTTGAGAAAGCTTGTAAAAGGTAGCGACAACAGTAATAACGTTTATTAATAACAATGATACCATCACCAAAATAATCTTCCCTTGGATACTGCCGAAAGAGAATTTCATTGCGTTCCTCCTGCTTATTTTACTGAGTTGGTCATTCTCCTTATCGACTCCCAAAAGAAAAGATTAAAGGTTTCCGTATAAATTTTTATTGGAGCCTAGATAAAAGGCTAACTATAAGGGATTTAAAGGATTGCATTGCAAGTTTTTTGAGTGTGTGACTTTTTTCCCTTGACAACATATGTTCAAATATAATATCTGAATGAATACACATTCATTTATTTGGAAACCAGGTGTATAATAAGTTTTCGTAAAGGCATTGAGCCTTGTTTTTTCACCAATCTTTCAGCAAAGAGAGAAAAACTACCTTATGAAGGTCGCAGATAAACATGGCCGTATAATTCAGGCCGCAATAAAAGTCTTTGCCAGAAATGGATTTTTCAACTCCAGAATTGCAGAAATAGCCAAAGAGGCTAATGTTGCCGATGGTACCATATACCTATACTTCAATAACAAATACGACATACTCATTACCATCTTTGAAGAAGAGATGGGCAAGATCATCGCCACAGTAAAACAGGAACTTGCTACTACGGATAATCCCTGTGAGAAGTTAGAGATGTTTGCCTTTCAACATCTAAGCCTTGTGGAAAAGAACAAGGATCTAGCCGAAATTATCCAGGTGGAACTGCGCCAGAGCAGCAAGTTCATGAAGGAATATCGAAACAGAAAGTTTGCTGAATATCTACAGATAATCTCAAGTATTGTTAGAGAAGGCCAGGAAAAGGGAATCTTCAGGAAAGATGTCATGCCTGGTATCTTTAAAAGGGCATTTTTTGGTGCTCTTGATGAAATGTCTCGCTTCTGGGTACTATCATCCAAAAAGAAATATGGTGTAAAAACTGCCGCTAAACAGATTAGCCAATTCTTCTTAAATGGAATACTTGAATCTCCTTGCCCTGCACTTTCAAAGGTAAAAAAGGTTAAGACCAGGAGAAAGAAGGTTGGCAAAAAGTAGATTAAGAGCTACCTGCCACTTTTCCTTCACATGATTCCTTTTCTTGATTTATTGGAAGCATACAGGGAATTCATTCCAGACTTTCCCGATCTGGTTGATCATCTGAAAAGACCTCTTCCTGTCTACTTCAGATTGAATACATTAAAGATAGGTTTACAAGAGGCCAAATCCTTTCTTTTTACAGAAGGAGTTGAATTCAAGGAAACTGTTATCCCAGAACTTGTAAAGGTACTTCATCATGACCACTCAAGGCCTCTTATCAGTTACCATCTAGGTTATATCTATCCCCAGGCGCTTTCTTCGTGTCTTCCAGTGCTTGCCCTTGATCCACAACCGGGAGAAACGGTGCTGGATCTTTGTGCAGCCCCTGGAGGCAAAGCCACTTTTATGGCCCAGAAGATGCTTGATGAAGGGTTTATCGTTGCAAATGACAGGAAACGGGGACGTATTACATCTCTTCTTTCAAATATCAAAAGGCTTGGCATAACAAACACACTTGTCACACAGGCTCGAGGAGAACACATTTCCCTTCCTTACAGCTTTGATAAAATACTGGTGGATGCCCCATGTAGTGGACAGGGCAGATACAGGGTTGACCCAGTTACAGGGGCTGTAAAGCATGTAGTTAGGGGAAAAACAAATCTGCCAGCCATTCAAAAGGCCTTGATCAAAAGGGCCTTTGATATGCTCACGCCTGGAGGTACACTTGTTTACTCGACTTGCACACTCAATGTTGAGGAGAATGAAGAAGTAGTTCACTTTCTACTAGACAAACGAAGGGCGTATCTCACAAAATTTGAACCGCCAGTAGAATCATCACCTGGTATCACAGTTTTCAAGGATAAGCGCTATGACAGACAGCTTGAATCTGCAAGACGTTTTTATCCCCACAAGATCGACTCAGTGGGATTCTTCGTTGCCAAGATTGTTAAACCAGGAACAGAGAAGGATACTTCTTAGATTTTTATGGGAGCGCTTTAAAATCCCTGAAGAAGGACTGGCCCCTTATGATATGTTCGCTTTTTCAAGGCAGGCCTTTCTCTTCAAACGCCAATCATCCCCTATAAAATGGCCTGAAGGTGCATTTGTCCGGTGTGGCCTACCCTTTTTACGAAATGTGGCCGGTTTTCTAAAACCTACAACGGTATTTATCCAAAGATTTGGCCATTTTGCCCAGAAAAATGTAATGGAGCTTTCTGAAGAGGATGTATGCAAATTGTGCTCTGATGGTGAATTAATCCTGAAAAGACTCCCAACAAGCGTAGAACTACCAGGATATGTAATTATTAAACTTGAAGGGCATCTTATTGGAGCAGGCCTACTCCTTGAAGAAAACCGCCTTGTTTGCAGATTTCCAAAGGCCATGAGGCAGGCCTTTGCCAAGCTCACTCTTCAATAATTGTCTCGGCAAGACGCTCTGCAGCAAATATCAAAGACTCTATATCAAGAAAATCAAGGGCACGCTTATCAAAAAGTGCCTTTACCTCGGCTTCAAAGCCGTCATCTTGATCTTCATCCCAAAAATTAAGCCTGATAACAACCTTTG
>JAMOUE010000522.1 GCA_027068235.1 Deltaproteobacteria bacterium
ATTTCAGACGGTTGGCTATTCCCCCTCAAAATGATTTTATCTTTCCACTAAAGTTAAGTAAACATCTTTAATAACAGGTTGTTATGACTTGAATAACCAACAAACAATAACGAAATTGTTGGTATATATCTTGATACCCTAAACTGAGGACCTATTGTTAGGAACACAATACAGAAGAAAAATTAAGAAAAATTAGGGACAGGCAAATAATTTACTATTTACTTGATCACCTTCCTGGCTTTTTCATAGACATCGGCTTTGTCTCCTGCTTTGCGAAGGCCAAGGGCTACTACATAAACCGTGGCAGTCTTTGGATCTGTTCTAAAGATAATCTTCAAACGGCCCGTACGAACGCGACGATAACCAGAAAGTTCTTTTGCAAGTGGTTTACCCTGGATTTCTGGTTCAAAGGAGAGTTTCTGGAGACGTTTGAAGACAATTTGCTGATCTGACTTGGAAAGGTCTAAAAGGAGGGCCTTAGCAGTATCAGTGACAACTACTTGCCATTTCACAAACCGAGTTCCTTTTGAAGATCCTCAAGGGAGGTAACACGTCCTGCCTGGATATCGGCTTCACTCTCTTCTATGGCCTTCATCAATTTTGAGTTATTCAAAATCTCTGAAGTCTCTTCCTTTATCTCTTCCTTTATTATTTTCCAGAGTTCTACAGGAATGATTACTCCAGTAAGATTTCCTCTTTCATCTCGAATGTACTGGATGGCGCTCATATCTATCTCCCTATTGGAATTACTTAAATAAAATTATAATCATTTCCTTGCAAATTTTCCAGATAACGGACCCGCCTGTCTTTTTCTTTCCTTGATTCAGGCCCAAAAATTGGGGGCAGGCGAATAATTTTCTACGCTTGGCTTTCTTGTCTGTAGCGACTGGGAGCAATTTCTTGCAGATTCTTGGCGAAGCGGAGCGAGCCTTGGAAGGTGCAGAAATGCGAGATGGAGCTGGAAGGCAAGAACCCAAGCAGGAGGCCGTTCCGGTATGAAGGGGATTGTGGTTGCCCAAAGGTGAGCCCCATGAATAGTTGAACAAATTTTAAAAAGAGGCTTTTCCGGAATGACTAAGCAGGTCATTTAC
>JAMOUE010000523.1 GCA_027068235.1 Deltaproteobacteria bacterium
ATACTCCAATGCCCTTACCAACTGTCTTTCTATTTCGCTACTACCTTGCACTGACAAAAATGCCCACTCTTCTGGATCAGGACTATCGTGCCGCATCAGTGATCTTCCCTGAGCCCATACAGACCAGACGGCATGACATGCCTGACAATCAGCCTCACATGAAGATGAATTGGACCGATGTCCCAAAATATCTACAAGCTCCTTATGGCAACTTCTACAACCTACCAAAGACAACGTTCCCTTTTCCACGTGAAACAGACCTTTCTTATGGCAATGGGTGCAGGTCATACCCGCCTTGTAGTGAACATCTGGCTCCATTTGCAGCCACTCTACCCCATAAGGCCTTGATATGTGTTTTCCTTTTTCTAGCGGAGCCCTAAAGTCTTCTGGATAATCCTTTTCAAATCTTCCTATATAATCCCAACCCACGAAATTGGCGTAATGACAAGAAAGACAGTTTTCCATTTTGGCCTTTTGAAAAAGGTGCTTGACCTTAGAACCAATAGGCATGTGGCATGCAGAACACCCCGTTCCCCGCATAACTCCCTGATACTTGTCTCCTTCATAATAAACATGACATCTAAGACACCTTCTTGCCAAAAGATCCTTTACCAAATCCCCTAGAGTCTTGGGATTCTCTATACCTTGCAACTCCTGAATACGAGGAGGTGTATCTGAAGGGAAAAAGGCAGACCAAACAACTAAAATCTCATTCTTCAAAGTATAATGCGAAGATTTTGCAACATTTTTTACCTCTTTTTTATGACAGTTTCCGCAAAAACGAGGTGCATTCTGGGGAGAGGCTGGATACCGAATGAGATCTTTGTGGGCTCTTTGTTTTAAGTTGGCGCTATTATTGCCTTGATGACACTTAACGCAAGAAAAATCATGATTGTGATCTAATTTGATCTTATGACACTCTCTACAACTAGAGTGGTTATCAGGTTCAGGAATAGTACATGAAGCCAAAAAGATTATAAAAAAGCACAAACAAGGTAAAGATAGGTGAATAAGTTGCCCAAATGACCCAAAACAATTGAGTTTCATATTGAAGAGAAATTTGAGAGAGAATCGAACAATTCGATGACAACCTGCTAAGACAGGACGGAATGGGATGCGATTATAGCCCTAGCCAGCTCTTTTAACTTGATGCGCTGTCTCCTGCTTTCCTTTTGCATCATCCTCATGGCAGTTTCTTCATCAATAGAAAGATGTTTCATCAAAATACCTTTTGCCCTTTCAAGGAGTTTTCTTGCTTCAAGTTCTTCTGATAAATTTTCTACAACCCCTTCCAGGGCATTAATAGTTTGAGCAATGGACTGGGCCATTTCTATTGCAGGAACCAAATCATCTACGTGCACAGGCTTTACCAGATACCCCAAAATCCCTCTTCCTTTAGCCTTCTCTACCAAATGCTTTTCTGCATAAGCTGTGACGAGGATAATAGGAATAATATTTTGTCCAGGTACATTGTTGATCTGCCTGGCAGCCTCTAGTCCATCCAGCAAGGGCATTTTTATATCCATCAATATCATGTTGGGATTTAATTCAGCAGTCTTTTTTACTGCCTCCATCCCATTGTAAGCCACACCAACAACATTATATCCTGCATTTTTGAGGATCGTCCGGAAACCATCCGCTACAGAACGGTCATCTTCAGCCAAAAGGATTCTTAGAGATGGTGTCGATGCCCTTGGTCCAAGAAATTGAGAGGAGTTTTTAAGGTCCATGCTGGATGTTTCTCCAAATAGGAACGTGGCCTCATTTCGTATCAGGTCACCAAGAGAAATGGCTGGGGGACTAGGATTCGAACCTAGACTAGTAGATCCAGAGTCTACCGTCCTGCCATTAGACGATCCCCCAGCTGATATCGTTTTCAAATATAGAAGTGGCACGTTTTCTTGTCAAGAATGGAGTTAACAATTCAAAAGGAACTTATGCCATTACTAAGTCAAAAAATTATCCCCGTTTATCAATTTTTGTCACTGAACTGCCGATATAAAAACAAGGATGTGTACTTCACATCCTGAACAATTTATCCCTGGGCAAATCAAGGAGGGAAGATGTTTCCGAATGCTGTCATGAGTGAATATGCTGAATCTGGAAGTGTTTCTGATAGACCTCGGCTTCTAATTGTTGATGATGATCCTAGTCTTAGGGAATTTCTTGAAATCTTTCTCGCAAAGGAAGGCTATAAGGTTGATTCGGCAGAAACAGGGCAAAAGGCCTTGGACATGGTTAAGCAAGGACATTACAACCTTGTCATAACTGATGTGCGTATGCCTGGAATGGATGGGGTGGAACTGCTCAAACAATTAAAGATGCTAGATGCAGGGCTTCCTGTGGTACTAATCACAGCTTTTGCATCCTTAGACGCTGCTGTTGATGCCATGAAAGAGGGCGCATGGGATTATCTCACCAAGCCTTTTAAGATTGAAGAACTAAGAGATGTTATAGACAATGCCCTTTCGTCTAGTCATACTACCTCTATCAAGTCTGTAGATACTAAAGAGCGCATATACAAACTAGATGATATGGTTGCTAGCAGCCCTGCTATGCTAAAGATCTTTCAGCTCATCCAGCAGGTAGCTGCGAGTCCCTCATCTGTACTGATCACAGGAGAAAGTGGAACAGGTAAAGAGTTGGTCGCCAAGGCTGTCCACAATCTGAGCGACAGAAGGGAACAGCCTTTTGTAGTAGTAAATTGTGGCGGAATCCCTGAAAACTTGTTGGAAAGCGAACTTTTTGGCCACAAAAAAGGTGCATTTACTGGTGCAGATAGAGACAAAGTTGGACTTTTTACAATTGCCAACAAAGGCACCATCTTTTTAGACGAGATTGGAGAACTCCCTCTTACACTACAAGTTAAGCTTCTAAGGGTGGTACAACAAAGATCTTTTACACCCATAGGGGCAACCCAGCCTGTGGATGTAGACTGCAGAATAATTGCAGCCACCAACAGAAATCTGGAAAAGGAGGTGATGGATGGAAACTTTAGAGAGGACCTATTTTATCGTTTAAACGTTATCCATATTCGCATGCCTCCATTGAGGGAGAGAAAGGAAGATATCCCTTTATTGGTTCAATATTTTCTAGAAAAGTATTCAAAGCTACACAATAAAAAGGTTCAAGGGATATCCAGTTTTGCTCTCCAAGCCCTTATGGAATACCCATTTCCAGGTAACGTAAGGGAACTCGAAAATATAATAGAACGCTGCGTAGCCTTATCTAACTCGAGTCTAATATTGCCTGAAAGCCTCTATATCGCAAAGTGCAAACACAAAGACGATTTTGAGATAACAGATGAACAACCCCAAAATCCTCTCAGTTGTGAAATTCCAGAAAATGGCTTGGACCTAGATGCTTACCTGGCAGATATAGAGAAAAAATTACTTATTAAGGCACTGGAGCGCACCAAAGGAAAAAAGAAAGAAGCAGCCGACCTTTTAAAGATAAACTTTAGATCTTTCAGGTATAGACTGTCAAAATATAACATAGGATAAAAAATGACTTCAAAAAACCAAACAGGACTTTTTTTAACGGTAACAGCAGGCCGTCTCCTTATATTCATATTGCTTGTTGTGGTTGCGGCCATATTTCCAGGCTCTTTCTCTAGTACCGTAAAAATTACATACCTGTCTTGGCTATTAGGTTGTGCATTTTTGTTAACACTTGTATGGATCTACTGGTTTAAAAAATTTGGTCTTTCAGATCTTTTAAAAAGCTACCAAACTATTACCGATGTTATCCTGGCAAGCCTTGCTGTGTATCTAACAGGAGGCATCGAAAGCAGGTTTGCATTCTTATATTCCATTGCAATTATAACATCTTGTTTATTAGGGCCCCGTAGAACTGGAGGACTCTCTGCGCTTCTCAGTACCCTTTTTTATGCACTGGTATGCTTACTTACCAAAGACAAAGCTACATCTATAGAACAGGCGGCATTTACCTTCTTTTTAAATATGGGGGCCTTCAATACAGTTGCTTTATTGGCCCTATACCTATCTCAAAAACTTGAAAAAGCAGAAGACCAACTAAAGGTCACTGCTAAAAACATGCATCTTTTAGAAGAAATCCAACGTCATTTAGCAAACAGCATGAGATCGGGCCTTATTACTGTGGACATGAACGGTAAGATCCTCTATTACAACAAAGCTGCCAAAGAAATACTTGGAAACCTTCTAAAAGATGCATATGGAGAAAATATTGGGCAGCTTCTTCATGGTGCAGGCAAATTTCTTTCGTCATGCAAACGTGAAACAGGAACAGACAAACGCAGAGAGATGGTCTTGGAGCTGGATGGACAGCAACTAATCCTTGGTATCTCTTGTTTTCAGATTACAGATAACCAAGGAGAACTACTTGGCCACGGACTGATATTTCAAGACATTACAGAAATAAAGGCCCAAGAGGAGAGATTAAAACTCATTGACAGGCTGGCTGCTCTTGGAGAGATGGCAGCAGGTCTGGCCCACGAAATCA
>JAMOUE010000524.1 GCA_027068235.1 Deltaproteobacteria bacterium
TTCATTTCAAAAAGACGCACGCCAACTCCCTGTTGTGCTGCCTGCCATGCAGCCTCGCATCCTGCAAGTCCTGCTCCGATAATAAGTAGTCTCTTTTCCATGCGTCCTGCCTTTAAGTTAGTCGTTTCAGATAAAAAAATTGTGTTTTCGTTTACTATTTAAGGCTGCCTCTTGAAATTGCCTTTTTACTCAACGGTTTTATTATCTTCAAGGGATAATTTTTCTCTGTTTAGGCGAGTACCTGTTTATAAAGCGAATGACTTGTTTGAATAATCTGTATGGAAAAATCACAGATTATTGCTATATTGAGATTTGAGAAATCTGTTTCAAAAGGTAGTGGCAATCAATTGCACAAAGAAATCCCTCAATTCTGGGCAAGTACATGAAAAAGGTAACGAGAAGACCCCTCAGCCGTATATTTCACTACTTCAGAAAAATCTTAGATCTTAACAACCAAGTTCTTGAAGAGATAGGCAATGCTGAACGTGTACTTGGTGGAAATTATGTGTTTGATAGATTGTTTATTTCAGAGTTTGTGACAAAGGTTTGCGAGACAACAAGAGAGATTATATACAATTTCAACGCCTTGACAGATGGCCGTTACATAGCCCTCTATGACAAGTTAGATTCCATTAGGTATACCCTGGAAGACATTGTGGCTGGAGGGCCAGGTCCTTACGGTGACCACTTAACCATTTCATATAGAGAGATAAATCGTGATCTTGACGATATAGTAGGTTCAAAAAATGCCAATCTTGCCGACATATACAACAATTTTCAGGTACGAATCCCAATGGGTTTTGCCATTACTGCAAGGGCCTACTTTCTATTTCTTGAGAAAAATGACATCATTCCAAAGATAGAGAAGATTTATCAAAAGGGATTGCCTCCTGCCTCGGTGAAAAAAGAGGTAAGCTCCATATTTCAGGAGGCTGTTATACCTGAAGAACTCGCTTCTCAAGTTAGACTTCAGTTAGAAGAACTTTTTGACCAGCTTGGTAGGGTGCCGCGTCTGGCAGTAAGAAGTAGTGCTGTAGGGGAGGATACCGAAAGGAGCTTCGCTGGACAGTTTCACACCATCTTGAATGTAAATCCAGAAGACTTATTTGACGCCTATAAAGAGGTGATAATGGCTCGGTTTATGCCTGAGGTCATGGATTATCTAGGGCCTAAAAATGATCTCAAAAGTAATCCTGTAGCAGTAGGCGTTCAGGAAATGATAGATGCCACTATCGCCGGCGTTGCTTATACTAGGGATCCTCTTGGCAAATGTAAGGACTGTCTTGTTATAACCGCCACCGAAGGTCTTGGTGACAGCTTAGTTGCAGGCCACCAAAATGGTGACCAGTACATGGTCAGGCGTTCCTTTCCGTTTTGTTTACGTTCAAGCTTTATCACCCCTAAGTTGTTGAACGGTAAACTTCCCACTGGTGATAAACCTCTTGATGTTGGAAGCTTGAATATGAGACGGGGGTCTTCCCTTCTTGATATTAAGAGTCTCAAGGATATTTCAGAGGTTGCCATGCTTTGTGAAAAGGCCTTTGGGACTCCTAGAGATCTAGAATGGGCCTTGGATAGACATGGACGTGTATTTTTGCTCCAGAACAGACGTCTTGGTATTCAACCTGTTTCAGAGCCATTACACCAAGATCTGGAAAAGGTTATCAAGCATTTTCCTGTAATAATGGATGGAGTAGGTCATACTGCACAGCTTGGAGCGGCATCTGGGCGTGTAGTACGTATCGATCCTGATGACGATATGGACGACGTACCTGTAGGGGCCATCATAGTATCAAAATTTGCCCATCCGAAGCTTAGCCGCGTATTGAGAAGGGCCGGGGCCATTGTAACAGATATTGGGAGCTCAACAGGCCATTTGGCCACTATAGCAAGAGAGTATCGTGTCCCCGCCATTTTTGGTACTGGTAATGCCACCAAGGTATTGAAAGATGGCATGGAAGTCACCGTAGATGCAGATAACCGCAGGATTTACGAGGGAATAATAGACGAGCTGGTAGAGGTTGAGGCTAGGCAGGATTGGGAATATATGGAAGAGCCAGAGATAAAGACCCTTAGACGAGTGTTAAGTTATGTTGCGCCACTTTATCTTGTTGATCCTACTTCCAGTGATTTCAAGGCTGATCAGTGCAGGACTATCCACGATATAATACATTTTGCCCATATAAAGGCTGTTGATTCATTGATCCAGCAGTTTTCTTCTGCCAAGTCCTTGAAGGGTGAGAGAACCTTGAGACTGAAGGCAGATCTGCCAATCGAGATCCAGATTATCGATATAGGAGGAGGGGTCAGGGCAGATTCAGATGCCAGAGAGGTTTCTGTAGAGCAGATTTCCAGCATTCCATTCAAAGCGTTATTATCAGGCCTTTTGCGGCAAGATGCCTGGGACAGAGAGCCTGCCCCTTTTGGTTTGAGTGATCTTTTTTCAAGCATGGTCAGACCAGTCAGTATGCTTACGCATCCTCCTGAGTTTTCAGGGCAAAACCTGGCAATCATTGCAGAGGATTTTATGAATCTGAGCCTCCTGCTTGGCTACCATTACAATGTGATTGACTCTTTTTTGAGTGAAGAGCCAGATAACAACTACATATATTTTCGTTTTGCAGGAGGTTTTGCAGAAGAGCAAAAACGTCAAAAACGCGCAGAGCTTATAAGATGGATACTGGAAAGTCTCGGCTTCAAAACAGAGGTACGAAAAGACATTATTATTGGCAAACTAAAAGGCTTAGACCAGCACAAGCTGACAAAGATACTTGAGCACCTTGGCTGGCTCATAGCCTTTACGAGGCAGCTTGATGTCAGAATGGCAGATGAACGTGCAGTAGAGCGGTTTTACAACTGTTTTCTCGATCTATGCGGAGAATCCATATAAAGCGACCTCTGCACTGAGTAGTGAGGCATGGGAAAAAATAGCAGTAAACATATTTATTGAGATTTCTAAGATGATTTTTGCGCAAGGGGCGTAGTTAGTTATTGGCAAGGGCCAATCCCTAGAGATGGCTTATAACATGTAAGGGCCTACACCATGTTCAACTGGGTAAAAAAGCAGATAGAAAAGTTTCAAGAGCTTCGCCATCAAAAGGCAAAGGAAAGGCTGGAAGAGCTTAAGTGGCGATATCAGATATTTCGTTCCCTCCTTTACGAAAATACAAGGGCAGTTGAGCTAATAACCGATATAGATCTTAAATTAAGAGAAACAAACTTTTTTGGCCCTGAGATTCACCATAAGATTCATGAACTTATAGATATAACAGGAGAGTTGGTAGAGAAGTTAAACCAGCTTGATTATGATAAGCACACCTCTTTGTTCAATATCCACAAAAAGGTTAGTAGCAGGATTAATGAACTCCTAAAAAAGATTCCAACACACAAAGATATTCCTTTTTGTGTTTCATTGGATGATATCCTTCCAGAATATGCGCCATATGCTGGAGGTAAGGCTGCAAGTTTGGCGCGCCTTCGCGCAAAAGGCAAGTTCAATGTACCTGATGGCTTTTCAGTGCTTGTAAATGCTTGTAGGTATTTTCTCGATGAAGGCGGGCTCTCTGTGAAGATATTGAAGAAACTTCAGCCCTTTCTTTTTCAGGGCAAGGAAATGACAAAGGAGCTTGAGGAAGAGATAAGAGGGGAGATTATGGCTGCTCCCATGCCAAAGGCCCTTGAGGATGCCCTAAAACACATGTCGGCCAAATATCTTGAGCAAGGGAAGGGACTTGCAGTGCGAAGCAGCGCTTTAAGCGAAGATGGCCTTCATCACTCCTTTGCAGGCCAGTTTACCTCGGTACTCAACGTGGTCAGCTTTGAAGAGTTGATAAATGGGGTCAAGGAGGTGATCGCTAGCAACTTCAATGCAAGGAGTCTTGCATACCGTGTGGGTGCTGGTATGAAGCCCCTTGATTTCAATATGGCTGTGCTTTGTATTGAGATGATAGATGCCAAAAAGGCTGGGGTTCTTTTCTCAATGGATCCAAATGATCCCAACCAGGAAACCATGCTCATTACCGCCCTTTATGGCATGGGAGAGCTGGTGGTTTCTGGGGCATCAATGGCAGATGTTTACAGGCCTTACAGACAGGCAAAACAAGAGCTTTTTCGGGAGCCTCCAGCCATTGCCAAAAAGACTAGGCAGCTTTGTCTTGATCCAAAAGGCGGGCTTAGAGAAGAGGATATACCGGCTGATAAGCAAGATATACCTGTTCTTAATCAGGAAGAGGTTAAAGACCTTGTTGACATCGGTCTTGAGCTTGAACGTTTGTTTGATGGGCCGCAGGATGTGGAGTGGGCAATAGATGGCGAAGGTACTATTTGGCTACTCCAGACCAGACCTCTTATTATGGAAAGGGCATCTGCCAGATCTGGTTTTCATTTTGATACCAGAAGGCCCCTTTTCCAGGACGCCTTAATCACTTCTAGGGGAATAGTTACTGGCAAGGTAAAAAAGGTTCGCAGAAGACAAGAC
>JAMOUE010000525.1 GCA_027068235.1 Deltaproteobacteria bacterium
TACATTAAGTGGCAAAATGCCACTAATCTTGTCTGCGTCAGCTCTTCTTGTAGGTTTCCTCATAGTCTTTGTAGGGCTCAATTTTTATAAGTATTTGAAAAACAAACAAGATTTTTCATCAAAGACGTTACAATCCATAACCACTGGAGAGCTTGAGCGTCTGGAATCTTTTTTTAAAAGGGTCAATAATCAGCTTACAATCATAAGAGATTTGGGAAGAAATGGCGTACTTAATAAAGCTGACATCATCTCTTTGAATAAAAAATTTATTCCACTTTTGAATAACCAGAGGATTTTTAGTGGAGTTATTCTGGCAGATAGCACTGGCTGGGAATACTTCCTGTACAGGGAGAAAGATCTTTGGATAACAAGAATAACCAAACCTGTTAAACAGGGCAGTCTGCTAGAGTTTATCCAATGGAAAGGCCCTGAGATCATGGTCAAAAAATGGCAAAAAAAGAGTGACTATGATCCAAGAAAAAGACCTTGGTTTGCTTTTGAAGATGATAAGGTTCACTGGTCTGCTGTCTATTCATTTTTTCAGACTGGCATGGCTGGCGTTACTGCTTCAATCTCATGGAGATCTGATCAAACTAGCAGCCCTGTAACCACAGTATTTGCCGTAGATATTCCTCTCTCCAACATGAAACAGCTTTTGGAAACCAAGAGTAATCATGGTGATATATTAACTTTTTTGCTTGATGTCTCATCTGGGAAACTCATAACACCAAATAACAATAAATTGGCTGGCAATAAGGGAATAGGTGAGTGGAATGCACTTTTGGAAGAGGTTGTAAAGAGGTGGCATTCATTAGGCAATCCAGAGAACCAGCCTATTATTTTGGAGTTTAAGTCGAGAAAATGGGCCTTTATTATGCAGCCAATCGTTTCCGCCTCCAAGGATTTATGGCTTGGTGTAGTTGTACCTGAAAAGATGACTTTGCTAGGGCTGAAGAAGGCCCTTTTCAGCTTCGACATAGTAGATGCGGTTGTTGCAGTGGCTGGCGGATTGGTTCTGGTCTTTTTGGTGTGGAGGTTTGGAGGGCTTGGCAGATCAGATGATAAGGCAGTAGCTGATCCGCTTATGCGGCTTCATGACTATATTAATCAAGGTGAATGCGATAAGGTCGAGTTTAAATCAACTGTTAGGACCAACCTTAAAAGTGGCAAGGTTGGAAAGGAGATAGAGTTTGCATGGCTTAAGGCAGTTGTGGCCTTTTTGAATTCAGAAGGCGGGACCTTGTTAATAGGAATTGATGACAACGGCAGGATAGTGGGCCTTGAAAAGGATGGCTTTGATAATCCAGATAAGTGTCTGCTTCATGTAAAAAATCTTATAAATCACCATGTTGGAGCAGAATTTTCTAATTTTATAAATACAACCATAGTAGAGGTAGAGGGCAAATATGTTTTGATGATCGAGTGTTCTCCCTCTAAAAAACCTGTCTTTTTAAAGATAGGAAAAAATGAAGAGTTTTATGTGAGAACTGGTCCATCTTCAGTAAAGTTAACACCTAGCCAGACCATTAGTTATCTGCTTCACAGTGGAAGACTTAAGGCTGGAAGTAGTTTTTAAAGGGGAGCTTTGTACTTGGATCTGATACCTACTGACATGAAAAGGCCCCTTTTGCCTGCTGTTTATCAATAAACATGAAACATGTCCTTACGGTTGTAACTGTTTTTACCAGTCCATCCTTATCTGCAAGCCTTTCTATCTCGTTTCTTACAAGGTCTTTTTCTTGTTCAGTCAGTGGCCTTTTCATCTCCAGTCGCCAGATAAGGTTTTCTGCCTGCGATTTGGCTGGCCGTAACCGCTCCCAGCAACCTGTAAAAAATGTAAGATGAGGGGCTAAGCCGAGAGAGTAAAGATAGTTAAAAACTACTGTAATGTCTTGGCCCTTTTGTCCCATGGGTTTCCCCAAGATTTTTTTTGACATCTCGTTGAGAAGTTTGTTTTGCCTTACCCCTGCCCATGTAACAAGGGCAATAAACCTTTTTGATGAGTCAACTATCTTTTTGATGGTTTTGGTGTTTCTAAGTAGAGGGGTCATGGAACAAAATACCATATCAAATGGCTCCTCTACCTTATATTCTAGCCAGTCTTGCCTAATGACCTCTATGTTGTTGAAAGCAAATCTTTTTGTCTTTTCCTTGAGTTTTTCAAGCATTCCTTTTGATATGTCTATACAGGTGACTTTTTTGCAAAATGGAGCCATTCGTACCGCATAGGTGCCAGTACCGCATGCCACATCCGCCACAACATTTTTCTTGTCTAAGGCGTTTTTTTGTTGCAAGATGTTGATTATTTCTGTGACCTGGGTTTGGTAATCCTTGCACTTTTCCAGGTCATCATACGTGGCAGCTGCCTTGTCCCAGGTTTCTGGTTTAAGGCATTTTTTGTTTACGGAATCATCACATGAGGCCTTTGAAAGTCTTTCCCAGAATTCTGGAGCATGAGGATTTATTTCTTGCACAATGGGTCACCTCTTTTTGGGAGATTGAATAACTATGAGTAATAAAACATTTGAAGAATTATTAAAAGAGTCAGTAGCGCTTCACGGTCATCTCTGTCCTGGACAGGTGCTTGGTGTAAGGCTTGCTATGTATGGTCTTGAGCTTCTTGGAATCGAAGACCCTAAGGGCAAGGACAGAAAAAGGCTTATGGTCTTTGTAGAAATAGACAGATGCGCCACCGATGCAATCCAGTCGGTAACCGGTTGCAGCCTTGGCAAACGGACCTTGAAATGGATGGACTATGGGGTAATGGCTGTTACATTTCTTGATTTACAGAGCAGTAAGGCCGTAAGGGTGATTGCCCGGGAAGAGTCCAGAGATATTGCTGCAAAGATGTTTCCTGAAATGGAAAACAAATATAAAGGTCAACTTGAGGCCTACAAGGTCATGAGTAATGAAGAGCTTTTTGACGTGCAAGAAGTGGAGGTAAAGGTGCCGGAAGCTGATATGCCTGGCAGACCTGGCAGAAGGGTTCAATGCGAAGTATGTGGAGATTGGGTACAGGATTACAGGGATGTTGAAAAGGACGGCAAGATTATGTGTAGGCCATGTGCCTTTGGCGGCTACTATAAGGTGATCTCTTAGGGGAGAGTGTAATGAATGGTGAAAGGTACATATCAGGGCACAGTGTTCCGGGTGTAAAGAGACTTGTACCGGTTGACAAGGCCGTAGGCATGGTTTTGCCCCATGATATTACTGAAATTGTCCCTGGCAAGAAGAAGGGCCCTGCCTTTAAAAAGGGGCATGTAATACGCGAGGAAGATATTTCCAGGCTGAAGGATCTTGGCAAGTTCAACATCTATTGCCTTGAGCTTGGGCCGGAAGATGTGCATGAAAATGAAGCTGGTATTGCACTTGGCCGTCTTGCCTGTGGGCCTGGTGTAGAGACTGATCTAAATGTAACGGAAGGTAAAGTGGCCTTTAAGGCTGCTACAGATGGCCTTTTCAAGGTGGATAAGGAGATATTGTACGAGATAAACCTCCTTGGCGATATCATGATATCAACACGCCATTGTAACAGCGCAGTCAAAAAGGGAGAAGGCGTTGCAGCAGCAAGGGCAATTCCACTTGTTATCAAGAGAGAAACGCTTGATGCGGCTAAAAGATTGTTGGAACAGGCAGATGGTCTTCTAAGAGTGATGCCATGGCAGATATCCAAGGCTGCCATCGTGGTTACTGGTAGGGAAGTGTATGAGGGGCGCATTGAAGACGCATTTGGTCCGGCAATGACGAAAAAGCTTGAGGCTCAGGGGATAGATGTTATGTCCCTGGAAAAGGTTCCTGATGATACAGAAAGAATTTCGTCTGCAATTAAAAAGGCATTGGAGAAAGGCGCCGGGCTAATCCTTTGTACTGGAGGAATGTCAGTTGATCCCGATGATGTTACCAGAAAGGGAATCGCCATGGCTGGTGCCCAAGATATAACCTATGGTAGTCCAGTGTTGCCAGGTGCAATGTTTTTAGTAAGCTATATTGATAGGGTACCTGTATTAGGTATTCCGGCTTGCGGCATGTATTTCAAGACCACTATCCTTGATCTTGTTCTTCCAAGGATACTGGCTGGTGAGCGAATCGGCAGAAAAGAAATTGCAGCAATGGGACATGGCGGCCTGTGCCTTTCGTGTAAGAAGTGCCATTATCCCATTTGTCCTTTTGGAAAGTAACTAGAAGGGTGTTGTTTGATATTTTTAAGGGTTATTGTCGAAGGTAGCAGGGCCTTAAAGTAAAAGGCAACCTTTAAAGATTTCATATAGGTAAAGGAGCAGATTATGTTCATATTGAGTAATTTTATTAAAGCCATTGCAACTATCATACACATACTTTTGAATTTATATATGTGGGTCTTTATAATCCGAGCACTTATTTCTTGGGTTAATCCAGATCCTTACAATCCAATTGTGCGTTTTCTTTACAACGTGACCGACCCAGTGATGAACAAGGTGAGGCAATATCTT
>JAMOUE010000526.1 GCA_027068235.1 Deltaproteobacteria bacterium
GCTTCGTCGGCGCATGTGCGCCTCCTCGCAATGACCTGTTTCCTTCTCTCGTCATTACAGGAAGCCCTCTTTTAGGGCTGACGAAGCAATCTCATACGCCCATGCATCCGCCACTCTCCCGTCATTGCGAGGACTCGATAGAGTCCGAAGCAATCTCTTCCGGCCCCCGCTGCTCCTTTCGCGGGGAATTGCTTAGCTTCGCTTGCAATGACAAGTTTGGTTAGTGCGGGTGCGGGAGGGATCGCCACGGGGCCTTTCGGCCCCTCGCGATGACGGAGAGTTACTTTGCGCCTCCTCGCAATGGCAGGAATATGGCAAGAGGGCATGGGTATGCGAGAGCACGTCACTTGCGAGGAAGCCCTTTTTGGGCTGACGAAGCAATCTCCTCCAAAGGTAAAGACAAAAGGGCATACGCCAAAGAGCTTAAAACCAAGGGATTTGATAATGTGATAAAGATCGTGGTGGTCTCTGACGGCAAAAAGGTGTGGGTAAAGGAGCTATAGCTTCAGCCCCTAAATGAAAGCATGGCCGTTTTTCTTGAATTCTCGCCCAACCACCTCTTCAATATCCCTGAGCTTCTTTTCAAGGACGTCTAGCTTTTCCTTGGCCTCCACACAATCTGGATTCACCCTGAGGGCCTTTTCAAATGCCTCTTTTGCCTCTATAAACCAACCACCTTCCAAATAACTTTCTCCTGCCAAACAATAGGCCATATCAAACCCATCTGGAAACAGCGCCTCAAGAAGCATACCAGGGCCATCTCCAAGATTTTCCGCCTTGCTAATCTCGGTTTCGTGCCACTCCAGGAGAAAACGCACCAGCAGTGGATTAGATCGCTCTTTTTTCATTATCTGAAACAGATGCCCTTGAGCATGCTCAAACAACCAATCAATTCTGTCTATAGATCTCCTTGCCTCTTGGGTCATTTCAGCAAAAAACTCCTGGACAACCTTGGTGCCGGAACCATTCAATATGGCAGCAGCCTTGTCAGGAAAGGTCTTTTGGTACCGTTCGATCATATAGGCATTTTCCTTGAGTTTCATGGCCTCATGGAAAATGGCTCCAATCATCCAGTCCAACATGACGCCATCGCTATCTTCACTACCTGTTTCAGTACTACTCCAAATAAGATGGCAAAGGTCTTTTAGTATCCACAACCTACCCTTTTTCTGTTCAGTTCCGACCCAAAAATCCAGCCCATCGTACCGGACGCCATCACGACTGACCTGGGCCTTGAAATCTTTAAAAAAGACATAACAGGCAAAAAAATCTTTAACGATATTTTTTACAAAAAGTTGGTGTCTATCTTTCAGCCAGTCCTGTTCCATTGAGCGCAAACTCCAAATCTAATTCGTGTCTCTGCAAGCTAGAGACAAAACCATGCCGTTTTCCATAAACATCAATCTCTTATCGGCCATTTGTCTCACAAACTGTTCAACCCTATCTGGCGGAACACGAGTAGCGCTGGCAAAAAGCTTGTTAAGCTCCACAGGCTCGTCTGCCATGAGATACAACTGTCTTGATAAAGCGGACAGCCTGTGCGTCAAAATTTTGCCATCAGGCTGAACCTGTCTGATAATCAGAAAATGACCTCCATCCCTGTAAGTGATAGCACTGCCCTTTATATCTAGCTCTTTTCGGCAAGTGCTGAAATATTCCAACTTTTCCTCAACAGGCCTCCAGATCTCCTCTTGTCTTTGCCCATCTCCAACATATTCAAAAACAAGAGGAGTGAATGACTCCAGAACCTCCTGAGGGAATAACAAGGAATATTTTCTATGAGCTTTTGCATATTTTATTCCATAATCTTCCAAATTTTGAAAGACAGGGGAACCCATGCCGAGCCAAAATTTTACAGGTTTTAACGTGGGAAAAGGCCAAGCAAAATCCAAATTGTTAATGGTTTCATCAACTTCTTGAAGAGTTGTCCCAGGGAAACAGGTTATAAGATTTGACTGAAGCTCTATGCCAAGCTCTGCACAATTCTTCATGACTGCAAGATTCTCTATGGCGGTTGCCCCCTTTTGAAGCCTCTTAAGCACACTAGTGGTTAGGGCCTCTATGCCCACTTGGACACTTCGTAATCCGCCATTTTTCATTATTCTAAGCTCTTTTTTGGAATGAACCGCCCTTATCTCTGCAAAGATATTATAATCACGCCTATGACTGAAAAGACGCTCAAATATTGCAGCCGCTCCCCTTTTGGGCAAACAGTTGTCCATAAGGGCAAAGTCTATGGAGGAATACCATTTACAAAGTGCGTCTATCTCGGCAGCCATCCTGTCTGCGCCCTTTGCACGATAGCCCCTCCATTGAAGATTCAGATTGCAAAAGGAACACCGTCCCCACCAGCACCCCCTGGATGCCTCAATGGGAAGCACCACATTGATTCCGCCTGCTCCATCTAACTGGCTAAGTTCCTTGAAATAGTCACTAAAATCTGGAATTGGAAGCGAATTTAGATCCTTTATCTGTTCCTTGGTGCTTACACCCTTGACCTCCTCTGTAGAAGCTGTTGAAGCCGTTCCACCTCTAACTATCGCCACAGAATCAAGTTCTGATGTAAGCCCCAAGACATAGCGGCACAACTTTAAGAGCGGGATCTCACCCTCACCGTCAATTACAAAGTCAACAAAGGGAAAGGCTGCAAGGATGCCTTGTCCTAAAGAGCCACTTACGCTTGCCCCACCCATTACAACTGTAAGATTTGGATATTGTCTCTTTAGAACCTTGGCCACAAAGAGGCCAGCAGTAAGCTGATTGAGACAAACCGTGATACCAACAACAGAGGTCTTTGAAAAATCCATTGACTCTAGATCTTTCTCAAGTGCAGCCCTTGCCTCTTTACAAATCTTTTGAAAATCAAGATTAACCTGTTCCCCTTTTCTTTCCTCAAGGGAAGAATAAAAGAGTTCTTCAGGCCCTTTCATATCAGGGAAAAGGGCCTTTGCAAAAACTGCTTCAGAGGCCCAGCCCGATTGACTTATGGTGTGGTAATTAGAAAACCCTATAGCCGCCGCAACATGCAGGTAAGGATGCAGATTTTTGACGCCTGTTTCTTTAGGCAGATTCTTTACCAAATACGCCTTTAAGACACCAAGCTGTATGGAAGGTCTGTTAAAAAGCGGCCAAGGAGGGGCAATTAAAACTATATCCAACAATAACAGTGCCCTCCTTCTACAATCTTGCGGCTACCCCTAAAAAATTGTCTTTAAAAATTGCCTTTTTATCCAAATTCTAGAGGTAGCCCAAACAACAAACAATTTTATTTGACAAGCATGTTATGTGGGCATATGGGCCATTTCCATAAGCCGCCTGACTCTATCCTCAATTGGTGGATGGGTGCTAAATAGTTTGGCTAATGACGATGATGTCAATGGATTGACAATATACATCTGGGCCGTGGCAGGATTGACATTCATAGGAAGCCTATGATTCCACTCCTCAAGTTTTTTCAAGGCATTTGCCAAGGACATTGGGCAGGAGCATATCTTGGCACCTGTTGCATCTGCCAGATACTCTCTGCTTCTTGATATGGCCATCTGGATAAGCATTGCTGCAATTGGGGCAACAATCATCATAAAAAGGGCGCCCAACATCCCTGCGCCACCATCTTCATCGTCACTAGAGCCACCCATTCCACCAAACATGAGGCCCCATTGGGCAATCTGGGCTATGTAACTTATTGCACCTGCAATAACAGCGGCAATAGAACTTATGAGTATGTCCCGATTCTTGATATGGGCCAACTCATGGGCAAGGACCCCTTCCAACTCATCTCTGTTTAAGATCTCCAGTATTCCTTGCGTCACAGCAACGGCAGCATGCTCTGGATTGCGGCCAGTAGCAAAGGCATTGGGCGTCTTAGTTGGAATTATATAAACCCTGGGCTTGGGAATGCCTGCCCTGGCTGCAAGAGAAGCAACAATGGAGTGAAGCTCCGGGGCCTCTGCCTCGCTTACAGGTTGTGCGCCGCTCATGGAAAGCGCCATCTTATCACTGAACCAGTAAGCAAAAAAATTCATAAGCCCTGCCATCACCAAGGCCATAATCATCCCCTGCTGACCTCCAAGGCTCCTTCCAACAAACATGAAAAGTGCAGTGAGGCCTGCCAGCAGAACAAATGTTTTCATTACGTTATTCACTGTAAAGCACCTCTCTTACCAAGATTAAGTTCTTAAAATCTTCTGAAAGTTGTGCCCAAGCTGGGCCATTAAAATATGGGCATTGAAGCAGCCTGTGACAAGCCATCCATCGTCTCTTTTCTTTTTATAGATGGAGGCGTTTTATAAGGCGTTAGCTCATTATTTCGGTAACCTTTTCCACATCTTTTTTGCTTCCAATGAACAGAGGAACCCTTTGGTGCAGGGCCTCTGGCTTTAAATCAAGGATTCTCTTGGAGCCATCGGTAGCAGCCCCTCCTGCCTGTTCACATACAAAGGCAAGGGGTGCTGCCTCGCAAAG